>PQAP01000005.1:33739-45682 GCA_003105265.1 candidate division GN15 bacterium
TAGGGNGTTTGCGATGTCGNTTGNTCACCCCAGCNCAGATCATTGTAGCCCGAGGTGCCCTGGNTGACCGTGATATAGGGATCGCCGGTGGCGAGGGTGCCGGTAATACCCGTGGCGGTGATGCCGACATTGCGCACCGCCGTCGTGATTGCCACCGTCTCGCCCGGCTGAGCGTGCCCGTCGCCGTTGCCGCCTGCGTCGGTCAGCGTATCGCCGACATGCTGAAGCACTGCTATCGTCTGCGGCATGATGTGCGTGATCATGAACTCCTCGTTAGCGGGACACACGGAGTCCGGCAGAACCCAATAGCAGTAGAGACTGTCGAGCACATACCACGTGGTGTGCCCCTCGCCCCAGCCGTAGTTCATGTGGAATTCGTACTGCGATCCGGTTTGACGATAACCGTCGCAGACAATAGAATGTGACCGGATACGATACTGAATCGGCCGACCGGCGTCGATTTCGGTCTGAATCAGGCCAAACCACCCCGGCAGATCGTAAGCGGTTCGATATTCGACCCGCGCCTCGCTGCTGTACTTAAAATACGCGGGAAAGACATAAGCGGCATATGAAGTATTGGCGCCGGACCCGCACGCGCCGTAATCCATATTGAAGGCGATTCCGACATCGGAACATAGTTTGGCCAGTGCGGCATTTTCAGCCGAAGTGCAGCCGACATCGCAGCTGTCGGGCATGTTCGCCCAGTCATACGCGCCATTGAAATCGGCGGTCAACTCACTGCCGGGCGTGTTGTGATTGCACGACTGGTCACCATCCCACTGATACGTGTGCATGCCGTACCCCGTCAGCGGCCATTGCCAGAAATGCAGAATCTGGGCGGTCGCCGTCGCGACACACCCGACCACACACCGTCCCCCATCCCCCATCGGGCAGAGGTTATTATACGGGGCCCGCTGGTGCCAGCTGCTGGTGAGCATCGGCCCGGCTTCTAGAAATGCCTGGCGATGTGCCGCATCGAGAGTCGCCCGGTACACGTCGGAACTGACCGTCAGCGCGTTCCATTTCTCCCTCTGTCCCTGGCCGAAAACGGCGTCTCCCGTCGCCGGCTGAGGCGCGTCGAGACTGCCGTATGCGCGGGCATACTGCCTGAAAAGTCCCGCCGTTTGCTCCCGTACCATAGAAATGAAGCCGTTCTCCTGAAGATCGGTCAGATTCGACTCATCCGAATACGCTTTGACTGGCGTCATTTCCTTCAGGGCGGTGACCAGCACATAACCGCGGGGCGATATGTCATACCACCGGGCCAGGATCGTGTCGCCGACAACAATGTCATGCAGCCCAACGACGGTCGGGTTCTGGCCTCCGGCCCACCCCCCTTTCTCATAGGTGACCTGGGCCAGCCAGTTGTCGCAAACCTGTCGCATTTCGGCCGGTGTTGCCGTGGTACCAAAGGCAGCTTGAGCAATCGAAAGCACCGCTGCCGCGACGAGGACAGACGTAAGGAATCTCTTCATCAGCGCGCTCTCCGGATTTCTGTGATTACTATCGTTCCGACTCAGTAAGTTTCACGCTTGTACTATCTGCTAATTTACTAAAGAACGCGTTTTTTGCAAATGTAATTATGGGCAGACCGGGAGTTGATACCCGCTGCCCATCAGATTGCCGGAGAAACAGTTTTCGCCGGTGAAGCTATTTTCCTTCGACAAATTGTCGCGCGAAATACCTGGCGGTAAGCTTCTCGCCGGTGGCGCGCTCGATCATCTCATCCCACCGATACGAATTGGCCGGATGAAACACCTTGTCGATGAAGAACTGGCCGATCCGACCGTCATTCGTGAATCCGGCGTTGAACGGCTCATTCGAATTGAGCACTTCCCGCCCGATCGTGGCTGCGAACTGCGAAGCCAGCAGTTCACCCAGCACATAATTGTGATAATAGGCGGGATAGAGAGCGATATGAATCTTGGCCGCCCAATCCGGCTCGTTTCGCCCTGCCAGCGGCGCCAAACCCTGATACTTCTCGACCAGGCGGTACCACAGCGCGTTCAGGTCCTGATCGGGATTGGCATACATGTCCCGCTCGAACCGCACCACCACCTGCGCCCAGCGGCTGAACACCAGTTGCTCCAGTCGCAGCGTGCGCCTGCAGTCAGGGGAAATCTTATCAACCTGGTCCTGCGGCACGCCCGCCATTTGGGTCAGCCACTGCGGATTGGAAGCCAGTCGGCCGAAGAAATTGGCCACCGCCTCGGTGGTAAGCGAATGCGCCGCGCCGTGCAAAAGCCACGGCAACGATGGGTCATAATAGTAGTCGTAAACTGCGTGCCCGAGTTCGTGAAGCATCGTATTCATCCAGTAGTAATCCGGGCGGACATTGCAGATAACCCGAACATCCCCCACCCGATCGATATCCACGCACTGCGCATGCTGATACTTGCCGGGACGCTCATACAAATCGCTGTGTGCCACGATACTGTCCACCGGCAGACCGATTCCGGCGAAGTACTCCCGCGATATCGCCACCGGGTCCTTGCCTTCATAGAACTTATCCAGATTGACTTCATATATGCGCGGCGCTTCCTGGAAAAACCGATTCTGATAATGCCAGGGTCGCAAATCGGCAATCGAAATTCCGTAACGCCGGGCCAGAGCCGAGTCAATTTGGCCCTTGAGCGTCGCAAACGGTTCTCGCGTCAGACTGTCCAACTGATCGAATATCGCGAGCACCTCCGCCGGGTCCTGCTCCCCCAGCTTGAACTGCATATCATAGAAATCGGCAAACCCGAGCGCACGTGCGATCCGGTTCCGAAGCCGCGTCAATTCCTGCACCTGCGGCAGAATCTCGCGGCCGATCTCGCGGCTCGCCTTCCAGACGGCTTCAAGTTCGGCGGAATTGGTGGAATACCGGAGAATGGAGTCGACCTGATTGTCATTCAGTTCGCGATCGCCGAGTCGGACCCGGTAGGTGTTGAATTTCTGCTCGAGGGCATTCTCCCGCTCGACCAGTTGCCGCAGGAGAGTCGTATCGGTCTGATTGCCGAGAAACCCCAGGTAAAGAATGTCGAGCATCCGCTTGAGCCGCGGATCGGTAACCGTTCCCGCTTCGCGCATCGCCCTGATTCTCGCAAAAGTCGCCGGGTCCGTGTACACGGCCTGCAGCGCGAGCGCGGTGGCAGTTGATTTCTCATAGGCCGCGGAATCTCCGCTCGTCACGGCATCGTAGAATGCCTGCGACTCTGCGACCGACAGCGGCCTCACTCTCGCTTCAAACTCCTGCAGGAACACCTGGGCCGATTGATTGTCGTTGTCAGCAGCTCCCGCCGTCGGGCAGGCAATTGCCAGAAAGGTCATCATCAGGACAAAACCAGTTGCTACGCTCTTCACGTCACTCTCCTTTGGTCATAACGGCAGTCGACGATCACACCGGCTGCTCATTGATAGGTACGGGATTTTCACCGTACGGGCAAGCGGATACCGCGGACGGTGTCGAACCTGTCAATCAAGACGCATCAGGTGTCTATTTCGTGGTAATGCTCATCGTGGACGAGCGCTTGCAAAATTGGGAGACGTTAGCTATATTAGCGAATAGTTGATCCATCAATCACGGTAGCTTTTGGGGTTGGTATTGAAACGGCTACGTGTGGCTTTTCTCATTCTCGGCGTATTCGGTTCTGCGGTTGCGCCTGTCGCCAAAGAGCTGGAGCTTCCTGCCTCGCCCGATCAGCTTCCCCACGAAGTTGAGTGCACGCGGTACGAACCGCAGCCCGGATCCTATCAGGAGATGGCCGACCTGAATGGCGACGGCGATATGGAGCGGATCCTGTGGTACTCCCGCTTCGGGGATAACTGCAATTTCGCCAGCGCTGTCCTGGTCTATTCGTCGCTATTCTATGCCCAGCCGCTGCTGCAGTACAACGGGCCGCGCATGACCTCCAAGATCTGGTCGGGATACTGCCTCGACGTGTGGGGTGACGCGGGAAAGGAAGTCATCCTCACCAAGACCACGTTCGACTCGGTGTGGTTGGAGATACTGTGCTTCGGACCCACGCTTGATATCACGGACACCATCACGATTCTCGCAGCCGTCGGACAGGGGCTTTCTTCCCCCGGCGGGTGGCACTCGCTGCATTGCGCTCCTCTGGCCGGAATTGATATCAACGGTGACGGCTCCCGCGATCTGATCTATTGCCGCACCGCCAAACCGGACAGCGCGTTCGAGCGAGCCATTATCGGCTACGACCTGAAGAACAGAGCACAGATCTGGTCGTACAGTTTGGGGGATCAGACCAACCTGAACGTCTTCAATATGGTGTCAACATCCTTCGGCGACACGGTGTTCGCATTCACGGTACTCTCGACTGGGAATCGCTATGTTTCAAGCAATGGCTACAACAGCCAGCGCGCGTATGCCCTGACGATAGATCGCTACGGGAAGCCGCTGTGGAGTCACGAAGTCGGCGGCACTTTCTTTTACCCGGCGTGTCGTGTCATCGACCTCGACGGCGACGGTCAGGTCGAGGTTCTGGCGACCAACCAATCGGCCGATACTATCCGACCCAAAGTGACTCTTCAGGCGTATGATCTCACCACCGGACTGGCCAAATTCAGTACGGAGGAAATCCCGGCATCCGGTGGCGACGTTTTCGTATACGGCGGAACCGATGGGCACCCGCCGTCGGTTTTTTTCACCGCTTACGACACGCTTATCCACTCAATACACAGTTTCGACGGTCAGTTGAGAAGAACCGCCTCGTGTGACGGGGTGTCCGCACTCGGCGTCGCTGATCTGGACCGGGATGGCAGCCCTGAGGTGTTTGCCGGCCTGGAACGAAGCCGGTTGATCGTACTCAATTCCAAACTCGACCTGATCGCCTTTTCGGTGATTCTTGACCGCGATTTGCCCGCACTAGTCCAACGGCAGCCATTCTCGTTTCAGACCTTCGACAATGCCATTTACGGGATAACTTTGCTGGAACGTCCGATGGCACTGGTTCTCTGGGCCAAGTACAAATGGCTGGTGGTGGGCGTGTTGGGCTCGTCCCTTATTCTCCTCGCGTTGTTTCGTGTGCAGGTGCGGCGCCTTGTCCTCAGTGCGGCAGGCGTGCCCGGGTTGGACAGGATAGATTCGCTCGTGCTTATTGTCGGGCGAAGCGGTGATCTCGTCTACGTTAATCACCACCGCCTGGCTGATCGCCTGCTCGGGCGCAATCACTCGGCTGGACGGCCCCTCAGTGAGACTGACATCAGCCGGCACCGCAGCTTGTGTGACCTCATCGCCCGCCCGCTGGACAAGGATTTCACGCCACTGTCGGAACAGGTGGAGATCGGCGCGGACGGCGGCTCGATACGGCTGGCGGTGGCCGTCTATCCGCGGCTCGACCGCTCCCGGAAATTCGACGGCAAGATCGTGATTGTCGAGGATATTTCGCACAAGATCGACTGGCAGCGAAAAGTGGTGCTGGGCGAAGCGGCTCAGCGTTGGATGCATAAGCTCAAAGGAAGTGTCGCCACCGCCCGCATTCAACTGGACAACATACGCGAGGATTCCCGCCTTGTCGACCTGGCTCAAAATCCGCTTCTCAGAAGCTATCTCGAGACTATCGAGCAGAATCTTCAGCAGACCTCTCAGACTGCCGCTAAAGTGCTGCGCTTCTCATCGATCGGGCAACCGAACCGCGCGCCGGTGGACCTGAACGCGCTGGTCGGCGAAGCGATTCGGTCCAACACCGGGGCACTCGGCGAAAGCATCATTGTCGTAAAAAAACTACAACCTGATCTGCCGAGGGTGTCACTGGACGGCGCGCAAATCTCCGAGGTTCTCGATAACCTGTTGTCCAATGCGATCAGAGCCGTGAAAAGCGGGGGTACGCTTACCGTGACCACGCAGTTGGCAACGGAGTTGCATTGCAGCGCCGAGGAGGAGGGTGTGGTGCTGTCTGTGGCTGATACGGGCGCCGGGATCTCCCCGTCCGATTTGGACCGGATCTTCGCGCCGGGATTCAGCCGCAGCGGCAGTACCGGTATTGGTTTGGCTCTCGTAAAGGAGATTGTCGAGAATCATGGGGGAATTGTTGAAGTCACAAGCGAGCCGGGAGTCGGCAGCACCTTCGTCGTCCGCCTCCCTTTGGAGCGTGATCAGCATGGTGCCTAATTCCTCTGACCGCCAGGGGCGGGTACTCGTGGCCGACAATGACCCGTCGTTTGCCCAGGCCTTCTCCCAGATGCTGGAACTGCGCGGCCTCGAGGTGGTGGTCGCCAATTCACCCGATGACGTCCTGCTGCAGATTGACCGTCAGGAGTTCGATCTCCTGACGCTGGACCTTGACTGGGATGATGACGAAACCAATGGCATCGACATTCTCGGCCGTGTCAGAACTCGTGACCCGCTCCTCCCTGTCATCATGGTAACCGAACATGCCTCCATTGCGACCGCAGTCGAAGCGACCCGTTTGGGAGCGTTCAATTATATCGAGAAGATGACCGATCGCGAAAAGACGCTCCTCACCATCCGGAACGCCATCGAATCAGGCCGTCTGAAACGCGAGAACCGCGACTACCTTCGCGATCTTAGACAACGCTATGAAGTGATCGGCAGCAGCCCGGCGATGGCTCTTGTACAGGAACAGATTCAGAAAGCCGGGCCCACCGACAGCGTCATTCTCATTACCGGCGAGAGCGGCACCGGCAAGGAACTGGTGGCGCACCAGATACATTTCGTCAGTCGGCGACTGGAGCGGCGGTTNGTGAGTGTCGACGCCGGAACNCTTGCCGACAGCTTGGCNGAAAGCGAGNTGTTCGGNCACNGNAAAGGNGCNTTNACNGGGGCCTNTCAGGATCGGAANGGNNTGATCGANGAGGCCGAAGGGGGAACGCTCTTTCTGGACGAAATTTCCAATGCCTCGGCTGCCATGCAGGCGCGCCTGCTCCATCTCATTCAGGAGCGGGAATTCCGAAGAGTCGGCGACAACGAAATGCGACGCTGTAACATCCGCATTATCGCCGCCACCAATCAGGACCTCCAACACCTGGTCGACAGCGGCAAATTCCGCTCTGACCTGTACTACCGGCTCAAAGTTATCGAGATCACTATCCCCCCGCTGCGGTTGCGCAAAGACGATATCCCGGCCCTGGCCAGGCATTTCGCCTCCGTCAAATCTCGTCAGTCGTTCGGACGCCTGCGGACCCTGTCCGGCGAGGCGGTCAATCTGCTGATGGATTACGAATGGCCCGGCAACGTCCGCGAACTGGAGAACGCTGTCGAACGGATTATCATTCTTTCTCATGCCGATGAAATCGGTGCGGACGAAGTCAAGGAAATCCTCGGTAGTCTCTGGCTGGAGAAGGAGTCAGGACTGAAATCACTGAACGAAATGACCCGCGAATTCAAGCGGGAATGCGTGGTCAAGGCCATCAATCTCGCGGAGGGAAAGATTGCCCGTGCCGCGGAGATACTCCAGATCGACCGCACCCACCTCTACAAGCTCATGGCCGAGTACCGGCTCAAAGACCTGGACAAATAACGTCCGATTGGTCTGTCGCATTTTCACCACAGCCAACAGGCCTCGTTGTGGTAGAAATACCACAGCGCCGCCGCAGACTCTTCCCCAATATCTTCGCAGACCATTCTTTTCCGCTTGTCAATGCATGCGTTGCGCCGTCCATAAAGCAATCCCACATAACGCGGCACGCGGATTGCCGCGCACTTGCAATGGAGCTGGTGGCCCAATCGCGGTAGCGCCACTATCGCTACGGTTTTTCCAGCCAAAATGCATTTGAAGGCAATGACAAGGTGGAGGATTTGAGGGGCAGGCCCGACCTGGGAAACCGGGTCGGGTACATATGGCCCGGTGTTGCCGGTGTGCTCGCAATGCCGGGCCTTTTCTTGTCAGGCCCGGTTGTTGCGTTCTATTGCGTCATCTCTCCGGTTTATTTGAGCACAGTCTCGGCAACTGCGGTGACCGGCTCAAATCGTGCCTGGAAAAACCTCAGCTGCTTTGGCTCATAGACAAACTTCAGTCCCGCGACCCGCTGCGGTTGCTGGAACAGCTCGATCACACCCTCGGCCGCGAAGCGCAAATGGCTCTCGGTGTAGACACGGCGCGGGATGGTCATTCGGACCAGTTCCAGTTTGGGATGGCGGTTCTGGCCGGTTTTGGGATCGCGTCCCGATGATACAATACCCCGCTCCATCGTCCGTACTCCCGTCTCCACATAGATCGCGGCCGCCAATGCCTGGGCCGGGAACTCATCCTGCTCGATATGCGGCACAATTCTCCTCGCATCCAGGAAGATCGCGTGGCCGCCGTGCGGCACGACATGCGGCACGCCTGCCTCACTCAGCAGGGTCCCGAGGTAATTGACCTGCTCCACACGGTACCGGATGTAGTCATCGGTCTCCACCGATTCCCGGATGCCCTGTGCCAGCGCCGCCATATCGCGGCCGCTCATCCCGCCGTAGGTGTGCAGCCCTTCGTAGACGACCACCTCCGCCTGCGCCGCGATATAGAAATCTTCATCATTCATAGCCAAGAAGCCGCCGATATTCCCCAGCCCGTCCTTCTTGGCCGAACAGGTGCAGCCGTCGGTGTACGAACAGATCTCCTTCACGATTTCCTTGATAGACTTGTGCGCATAGCCCGGCTCACGCTGCTGAATGAAGTACGCATTCTCGACTGTGCGCGTGTTGTCGAGCATGATCTTGATACCGTAGCGATCGCAAAACGCGCGAAGCTCTTTCAGGTTGGCGATTGATATCGGCTGGCCGCCCGCCATATTAACGCAGGTTTCGTAGCTGATGTACGGGATCTTCTCCGCCCCGACCTGATCCACCAGCTTCTGCATTTTGGCGATATCGACATTCCCCTTGAACGGGTGCGTGCTCGTCGGATCGTGCGCCTCGTCGATGATGACATCGACAAATGTCCCGCCGGCCAGTTCCTGATGCAGTCGGGTGGTGGTGAAATACATATTGCCGGGAACGTAATCCCCCGGCTTGATCAGCAGCTTCGACATGATATGTTCGGCCGCTCGTCCCTGGTGCGTCGGCACGAAATACCGGTAACCGTACACATTCTGCACCGTCGCTTCCAGATCATAGAAATTCCTGCTCCCCGCGTACGCCTCGTCCCCCATCTGCAGGGCCGCCCACTGGGCGTCACTCATCGCACTCGTGCCGCTGTCGGTCAGGAGGTCGATATACACATCCTCGCTGCGCAGCAGGAAAGTGTTATACCCCGCCTCTTTGATCTTGCGAAGTCGATACTCGCGGGTGGTCATTCGTATTGGTTCAACCGTTTTGATGCGAAACGGCTCAGGAAGTTGCTTCATGGTTTCTCCGTCGATCCCGTTCTCTGGCCCGGGCTGGTTTGTGTTGTAACCGGCAGTCCCCGAAAGGTGTCCCGGTCGGAATTGAGACTAATATGCGTAACTGGTTTTGAATTGTCCACAATCAAGTAAACCGACAAGGCCGATACCCCGGTTCCAAATAATTCGGCCTGAGCCCATAATTCTTTGAATGCGACGGGCTTGGCCGACTATGATACTCCGGTGGTGTCGGGACGCCCAGCGGTCAGGGCACGATCCAGGTCTGGAGCGAACGAGTCGGGATGGTCACGTACCGGTAGCTGGGGCAGTCGGCGTGCTGCGTCAGGAACGCCAACTCCTTCGGCGCCATATGGGTGAAATAGATCCTCTTCGGCCGTACGCGCTCGCGAATGAGTTTCTCTCCGAACGACGGCATCTCCTTGCAGCCCCATCGCTGGATGAAGGCGATATCGATCGAGTCCTTCCCCAGTCCGAGCGGCATAAACTGATCCCGGTCCTGTAGTTCAGCGTCGCCGACGTGCAGCAACGACCGCCCGCCGACCGTGAACAGAAATTCAAGATGCCGCACATTACGGTGACGGTCGGCCGTATTCCCGGCCGAGTCGGTTTCGTAATACGAGCCATGCTTCGACGACAGCACTTTGGCCATGACGCCGTCAAGCTCCACTTCCGTGACGGAATCGACCGGTATGTCGATAACGCGTACCTGCCGCCGGATACCATCGTAACCGTCCAGCGCGGACAACCGGTCCGCCACCTGCTGCGGACAGAGAAGCCGGCATCCGGAATTGCCTTTCAGATATTCCGCGACAATACCGGCGCTGAAATGATCCTGATGCCAGTGTGTCACTGCGATCACGTCGAGCCCGTCGAACGGCGGCCGCGCGGCAGTCATCAGCGCGACCACACTGTCTGACGGCATATCGTAATACTCGGACCTCTCGCCGCCCAGCAGGGCATCGATAGCGATCTTGTGTCCGCCGCACTGAATCAGGTAACCGGTATTGCCGACGTACGTCACGGTGAGCGGCTTCGGATCGGCCGTCGCCGAGACCGTCGCCAACGTCAGCCACAGGCACAGGGTCCGGGCGCACCGGGTAACTCTCATATCACAATCCCCTGCCGATGATCGCAGGATTACCTGCGTTCAGACCATCAGGCATTTCAAAATCTCCCCGGTATACATCCGGTGATAATCTCTGTCGGGATAATTCTCATCGATGTCCGCCGATAGGAACAGTTTGGGGTCGAGGTCGGCCGCATAAATCTTGCGGCAGATGAAGACCAGTCGCGCCTGGGCGAAATAGATTCCCTTCTCCTCCGACAGAACCGGCGTGAGCCCGGCCTGTTTGGCCTTGTCGTAGGTGCGGCCCGATACCTTGCCGCAGAAATCGAGCGCCGCGCGGTAGCGTTCATCGAAGAACGAGAGCGTAAAGATATCTGATTTTTCCATGAACTCGTACGTGTAGCGGGTCGGGCGCACGAAGCAGATGCAAATCTTACGGTGCCAGAGTTCGCCGAGCGCCCCCCACGAGGCGGTCATGGTGTTGAATGAATCNATCTTTCCCGCCGTGATCAGCATCCAGTCATCGGCGATCAGCTTGAAGGGGTTGTCGGCAACCACGCGCGGGTCCACGGGTTTCAACGTCTCAGTCATTCCNGTCTTCCTCAATATGCGGTTTCCGACATATATACGAAATGGCCGCCCCGCGGAAAAGTGCGCTCCAGAGGTTTTCACGCGAGGCGACCACCTGACGNAATGCGATCTATGAACGCATCAACTCAACTTCACCTTCATTTCATTCCCCTGATCAGCGTCAGAAGAAAATCGACACTCGGGCGATCCTCGGTCATCTGCCCTACATACTTGAATTGGAGGATGCCGTTCTTGTCGATAATCAGCGTCGTGGCGATATTCTGCTCCGACGTCGCGCCATCCCAGAAGCCGGTGAAGATCTTCAGCATGCGCGACAGCGTGCGCTGCTCATCGACCAGTACCGGAATGGTCTGGTGCGGTGAATCCTTGGCGACGGTGAATTTGGTCGGGTAGTTCGCCCGTACCCACGCCGCGTATGCCTCCTGGATTGATCCCGCGGCCGGAGCGGGAGTGGGGTTTTTGAGCCCTTCGAGCCCGGTCACCGCATCCGGGAAATTTTCCATCCATTCCTTGACCCGGTCGCTGCTGTATGGCATGACGAAGGCGACATCCAGATTCAGACTCTTCTGAATCCCTTCCCTTCTATCCAGGTCTTCAAATTCAAGATACTGGTACTGGCAATACGAACACCAGGCCGTGCCGAGCCAGCCGCGGGGGAAAATCAGCAGCACAGTTTTGCCGCGATGTTTGGACAGTGTGAAATCACCGCCGCCATAGACCGGCAGGGTGAAATCCGGCATCGGCGTGCCGACTGTCACGGTCATCGCCTCCTGCAAGCTCACCGTTTTCGGGACCAATACCGAGGCCACCACTTTCCACTGGTCTCCCTTCTTGTACATCTGGAGATACTCACGACTTATCACCGTTTCCAGCTTGACCACCGCCAGTCCGTTCATGGCGTCGAGCATGGTCGGAGTGATGTAGCGATATACTTCGTCCACCTTGCCGACTCGCGCCAGAGCGTTTTCCCGAAAGAGCCCGTACTTCTGCCTGGTCGGGGC
>PQAP01000005.1:45773-55786 GCA_003105265.1 candidate division GN15 bacterium
CCATCCAGATAGTCCCGGGCTGCCTGCGACACCGCCACGCGTTCGCTGTCCACCGCAAATCCGGGATAATAGCCGGCCGCCGCCGGACCTCCGTTCCAGAGAATATTGATGATTCGCCACTGGCTGTTCAATTTCACCAGCTGCACGTACTCGTTGAATGACGCCGACATGACTCTGGCGGAGGCGGTCGTGCTGTCGATGGCGAGAATCGACACGTCCAGATGCCGCGCGGTATCCGGCAGGGCGCCGACCTTGGCCCGCGCATTTTCGACCAACTGCGAATAGGTCGTCACCACAAGCGCGAACCCGCCGGTGCGCGGCAGACGTCGCGGGCTGACCCTGCTTAAATCCGGGAGAACTGCTCGCTCGACACGGGCTACATCGCCGGAATACACGCCCTCGGCATAGTCCATCACGGTCTGACGAATCAGCGTCGAATCGTTGTCGGTTGCCGCGAATGCCCATGTCCCCGCTGCCCAAATGAAAACGGCTATCGCGGCCACGAAGCTGCGCCACTTCATAGAATTTGCTCCTTTCTTGCGTGAAGCTCGTATCGAGTTTTGTGATCACTCCGGGTGCGTTGCACCACAGGTCTATGACGCTCAACTTGCCGGGTTGTTGAATGGATTTTTCCCGGGCGCGGCACCACGCTGAAGCAATCTCTGCGAGAAGTGAATAATGTTCTTGCCCGCTCCGGCCAAATGTCATATGCTATCGGTCTTGATATGGACTGATTTTGTGAGCACCGCACGCATCGTTAAAGTACTGCATTGGGGAGAATTGCCTGGACGAATCCTTCGAACCGGATTTCTGCTGTTGCTCTTTGCCGTATCCGCGGTCGCACAGTCGGAGACACCTCAGAGTGCCGGGCCGGCACGCGATTCCAGTCGCGCTCAAACGGACTCCGTAGTTCCGCGGGTTGACACACTCGGCGGCCGGTCCGGACCGCTCAGCGCTGCAGCCGCTGCTCCGGGTTTCTGCGTGGTCGGACATAGTATCGGCAAGTTTGCTTTTCCGATGTCCAATTTCGCGCGCTGGGGCATGGGGGCAATCGAAGGACGGTCGGCCGATTGCCTGACCGGCGCCAGGATTCCCGATGGTGACTATCCCAGAGGGATGAACGCCATGTTCCTCAACAAAGGCGGGATCTGGATTGGCGGTGTGGTGGGAATAGATACGCTGGTGTCGACCGGAACCGATATGGACGTGTGCGATCGGGAACTGATACCGGATATCTGGCCGTTCGGCAAACCCGTGCGCCGCTCATCTATCGACCCTTTCTCTCCCGAGTACAAAGACGCCGTCTCGGAACAGGACTATATTATCACCTATACGGACACCATATCCAAAGACAACCCCTTCGCCTCCTCCGACGCGGTCGACCGCAAGCCGCACCGCCCGCTTAATGTCCGTGTGACTCAGAAATCGTACGTCTGGTCGTACGATTATGCCGACGACCTCGTCTTCTTCACCTGCCGGGTCGAGAATATCGGCAGGAAGGCGATCAAGGATATGTACTTCGGCGTCTATATGGATATCGATATCCGACGGCCGTCCGATATCAATCTCAGTCAGCTCGGCACGGGATGCGGTAAGCCCCCGACCGGCGGACGCGATGATCTGACCGGATTCGTCTACTCCTATCCGACTCCCTACACCGACCCGATCTGCAACTTCGTCGACACCGTTCAACTGGCGTACACGTACGACCACGATGGTGAAGGGAACACGTATACCGGTCTTTTCAACCTTCCCTCGGCCGTGGGCGTGCGCTACCTGCGTCCGTCGACCGGCGGTGAAAGTGTTTCCTACAACTGGTGGATACCGAACAGCAACGCCTCGTATGATTTCGGACCCCAGACCAAAGAACATTATCGCGTGATGAGCAGCGGAACCGGCGCGCCGAGGGGTGACCGCAATAAGTATTTCGTGATGAGCAACGGCGAAATTGATTACGATCAGATTCGCGCCGCCAGCATCAAGGTGGGCGATCCGGTCTGGATGCCGCCCAACCTCGATATCGCCCGTCAGTATACGCGCGGCGGCGACAACCAGTGGGTGTTGGCCACGGGGCCGTATGACGTGAATCCCGGCGAATATGTCGATATCCCGTTCGCGCTCGTCGGCTCGGACAACTTTCATGTCGACGTGCTGAATTTCTTCTATAATCTCAATTTCCGCTATCTCCCCAATACGTATCTGAAAGCCACGAACCTGCCGGATCTGGTCAAGAATGCCGCGTGGGCCGGCCGCATTTACGACAATCCGGGCGTGGACACCGACAGCGACGGCTACGCCGGCAAGTTCCGAATATGCTATTACGATACCAACGTCGTTGAGACCACCTATTACGAAGGTGACGGCGTGCCGGACTGGCACGCGGCCTCGCCGCCTCCCGCACCCAAAGTCTGGGTGACGCCAAAACTCGATGGACTGCACGTGCGGTTCAACGGCAAGGAATCTGAAACCACGCGGGATTTCCTGTCCAGTGTGGTGGACTTTGAAGGGTATCGCGTTTATGTCGGACGGGACAGCCGCGCCGAGAGTTTTTCGCTGGTGGCATCGTATGACCGGGAAAACTACGACATCTATCGTTTCAACCCGCGCAAGAAACCGAAACCGGATTTCGAATTGGATGGGTTTCCGGTCACGCTGCAGGAATTGAAGTGTCGTTTCGGCAAGCGGGAAGATCCCTGCCACGATGAGTACTTCAACCCGCTCGCGTATTCAGCCGCCAGCCCCTGGATCAACCCGTGGTTTCCGACCGACTCGATCTTTTATTTCACCAGGCACGATTACAACGCGTCGGTGCTGGGTGTGCAGACGCCCATCCGGAAGCGCTTTCCCAACGAACCGCCCCCGAGCGTGCCGCCGACTCCCGATCAGCTTACCGATGACGGCTATCTGAAATACTACGAATACGAGATGGACGTCACCAATCTGCTGCCGACGCTGCTTTATTACGTGAACGTCACCGCGTTCGATTTCGGTTCCCCCAAAGCCGGTCTGTTGCCGATGGAGTCATCGCGGCAGGTCGGCGCCAAATCACTGTACGTCCTGGCCGATTCCGAGCAACTCAAAGAGGAACTTCCCCCCGTATATATATATCCCAACCCGTACCGCATAAACGGCGGATACCGGAGTGGCAGCTACGAAGGGTTGGGGCAGAGTGATCTCATTGCCGACCGCGTGCGGGCCATACATTTCGTTAACCTCCCGCCGACGTGCACCATAAGAATTCTCTCACTCGACGGCGACCTGATCCGGGAGATCAAGCACGATGTCGATCCCTCGGACCCCAAATGCCACTACGATATGTGGGACCTGATATCGCGTAACACGCAGATGGTCGTCTCCGGGCTGTATTACTGGACGGTCGAGGACACGCAGGGGAAAGTCCAGATCGGCAAATTCGTGATCTTGATGTAAGCTCCCTCCCCGGCGGCTCCGGATAATCAATTCTCAGTAACTGTGCGACTCGATCTTCACTTTGCCTCGGAAAATCCAGTAAATGCTGATCGTGTATGCCAGCACGAGCGGCACGCCCATGGCTGCGATTATCAGCATGATCTTCAGCGTCGGCGCGGATGACGCCGCGTTGTAGATCGTCAAGCTGTTGCCCGCGTCCGGGCTGGAAAAGACCATGTCGGGGTACATCCCGAAACCGAACAGCGCCAGCAAAGCGAAAACCGCCGCGCACGATGACAGGAAGGCCTGGAATTCCCGCCCACGGTGAATCTGCCTCGGGATATTGGCGATCGCCAGAACATTAAGCACCGGCAGGACGAACAACACCGGATATGCCCGTATCAACTCCGTCATGTGCGGCACATACAGCAGCGTCACCATCGTCGTGACCGCGTACATGATAACAAAGAAGATAATCCCGTTCCGCGTCCAGTGCCGGGCCCGGGCGTTCAGTTCCCCTTCGGTCTTGATCACAACATAAATAGCGCCGTGCATGACGAATAAGCTGACGGTCGTCACGCCGACCAACAGCGCATACGGGTTCAGCAAGCTGAGAAACGATCCGGCAAACTCATGCCGCGCATCGAGCGGAATGCCGTAGGCGATATTACCGAGCGCAACCCCGATAAGCAGCGCCGACAGTATGCTGGCGGCGCTGAAGCTGATATCCCACGAAGTGCGCCAGGTCGCACCGGGCCGTTTGCTCCGGAATTCAATCGCGACCGCACGGAAAATGAGCGCGAACAGCAGCAGCATAAACGCGAGGTAGAATCCGGAAAAGACGCTGGCATAGACTTCGGGGAAGGCCGCAAAGAGCGCGCCGCCGCCCGTGACCAGCCAGACTTCGTTGCCGTCCCACACCGGCCCGATCGAGTTCAGCAGCATCCGCCGGTCAATATCGGAACGCGCGAACAGGTGCAGGGCGCCGACGCCCAGATCAAACCCGTCGAGCACGGCATATCCGGCGAACAGACCTCCGACCAGTACAAACCATATCGAATTCAAATCGAGATTCATGCGCGATGTCCTTCCGGCTCCGGCGTCTCATCCGGCCCGGTTTGGATCTTCTCGTTCAGCAGGTAAATAAACAAGACGAATAAAAGCGCGTATATAAGGGCGAACGCCACGATTGAACTCAGTACCTCGCCCGAGGTCACCACCTGCGACAAGCTCTCGCTCGTTCTGAGCAATCCGTACACCGTGTACGGCTGGCGGCCAACCTCTGCGGTAATCCAGCCCACCTGATTGGCGATCTGCGGCAGCAGCACGGAGACCACGAGCACCCAAAGGAGCCATCGCTTTTCCCAGAGCGTCCCGCGCCACCAGCAGATCAGCCCCAGCCATGAGAAAAGTATCAGCGCCATACCGACTGCCACCATGACGTGGTAAGTCTGAAACACGATATTGACCGGCGGGCGCTGGTCGGGCGGGAATGACGCCAATCCCGTGATCGGCGCGTCGGTGCTGCCGTTGACCAGGAAACTTAACATGCCGGGGAGCTTGACGCCGTGAACAGCTCCATTGGCTTCGTCGACCCAGCCGAACAGGTACATATCGGCGGGGGCAGCCGACGGATAGTGACCCTCGAATGCGGCCAGCTTGGCCGGTTGGTTCTCGGCGACATTCTGCGCGCTGGAATGACCACTGACCAGTTGCGTCATCGATGCGATCACCGCCACCATCAGACCTATCTTGAGAGAGATGCGCGCGAACTCGGTGTGCCGTCTGCGGAGCAAATACCACGCGCTGACGCTGATCACGAAGAACGCTCCGGCCTGCCAGCAGCCCATAAATACATGCCAGATGCGATCGAACGACGATGGATTGAGCACCATTTGCCAGAAATCGACGATCTCCGCTCGCGTGGCGAGCCCCGACGTCACAACATGATGCCCGGCCGGAGTCTGCTGCCAGGAATTGGCGACCACAATCCAGATGGCGCTGAAATGCGCCCCGAGCGCCACCATGACCGTTGCGAAGAAGTGCATCTTCGGCCCGACTTTATTCCAGCCGAACAGCAGGATAGCCAGAAAACCGGACTCGAGAAAGAACGCGAATATCCCTTCCGCCGCCAGCGCGCTGCCGAATACGTCACCAACATAGCGGGAATAAGTCGACCAGTTGGTGCCGAACTGGAACTCCATCACGATCCCCGTCGCCACTCCCAGCGCGAAAACCAGTCCGAAAATCTTCACCCAAAAGTGAGTCATGGCATGGTACAGTGGCTTACGTGTCCTCAGATACATCCCCTCCATAATGACCAACAGAAGTCCCAGCCCGATACTGAGAACCGGAAAGATGTAATGGAACCCCACGGTAAAGCCGAATTGGAGACGCGATAAGGTCAGGACATCCATGGTTCACTCATTTCGCACTAAATGCCGCCCCGGCGACGGACCGCGCCGGTCAGCACCTAATGGTAAGCAGACAGGCCACCCGGCCGTCAACTTAAATCACCGGCCTTTTGTGCACCGGGCCGTTTGACCGATTGTAGTTGCATGTAATCCGGGGCCCACTTTACTTTTCTACCCGAAAGTCGGCAATACGACGATCTTCTATGAGCACTACAAAATCGCGCGCACAGAGAAAGAATTCGGTGGGCAATCCCGGCCGAATTCTGACCCGCCTCGAAAGCTTGCGGCTCCGTTTCGATACCGCATCCGCCGCGGAGAAATTACGGCTGCTTCGTTGCCTGCACCGAACGGCAATCCCTTCCGCAGAACGGCTTCAGACCTGCCACGAACTCCTGTGCTTTCTCAGGGCGTATCCCGACAACCGGAGAATATTGAATATCGTCGAGCGGGAGCTTCGCCTCTTTGGCGGGCGGGTGCAGGCATTGATCGACTCGACGAAACTCACCGACACCGGAATCACCGGCACCGCCGTGGAACATCCGTTCAGCTTGGAACTGGTACGTCTCCTGCTGCAGTACTACCGCGGGGCGCTGGAAATCGATTGGGCCAACAGCGATGAAGACGACACCGGCAATCTACTGGGTGTCCTGCCGCTCATGGTGGCGTGGCAGGAAAACGATATTTTCGACAACGACGATAATCTGACCGCCCAATCATTCCTCCGGCGGGCGCGCCCGAAATCGCTGCACAGCGATCTGGAAACATTGGTCACTCTTCTCTCCTCCGCCGATTTGCCCCCCGAAATTCAGCGCCACCTGTTTGAGCAGGCCGAAATTCAGACGCGCTGGGACTTGCGTGACTCCCCTGCCAGCCGCACGCTGGCGCGAACCGGAAGCGGACCATTATTCTTTCAGAATGAGCCGCTCAGGCCGCGCTCAAAGGACCTTCGGGCGGAGATACTCACGAGGCCGACTCCCCTCAGGCATCTGTCCGGGCGCGACGGCTTAACCGCGGTGCGCCGGATCAACGAAGTGCTGGCGGTCAGATCGCGCGAACTGTTTTGCGTCACGCACGCCAATCCCGAAGAGGTTTACCTCGTTGAACCGGGGCGCGGCGTGCAGATTTATCTTTTCGGCAGCAAGCCGGAGGTCCGTCTGCCGCTGGAGGCAAATTTCGGCGCGATGCTGGTGCGCAACGGCATGCCGATCGGTTATGGTGTCGGCGCCTGTCTGTTCGATCGGGTCGAAATCGCCATCAATGTCTTCCCCACCTTTCGCGCTGGTGAGTCGCCATTCATCATCGAGCAGTTCTTTAAGGCGTTCTATCACCATTTCGGTTCGCGCGTATTTGTGGTGCGAAGCCGCCAGATGGGGGATGGCGACGATGAGCCGATTCTCGCCGGCTCGTTCTGGTTCTACTACAAGCTCGGCTTCAGAGCCGTACGACCGCAGATCCGTCAACTGGCCGAACGGGAATACCGGCGCATCGTCCAAAACCCGTCGCACCGTTCCTCCATCGCCATGCTCAGGCGATTATCCAGAAGCGATGTCTTCTTCCACATCGACCCGAATCAGATGGACTCGCCCGACGAGCTCTCGGTCGCGAATCTCGGGTACGCAGTCACTGATCTCATTGCGCGCCGGTATCGAGGCGACCGCACGGCAGTATGGTATTATTCCACCCGTTCGCTGGCGCAGACGCTAAACCTGACCAATGTTCCGATGTGGACCGATGCCGAACGGAATGGCTTCATGAGGTTGGGACCCCTGGTGGCCGCGCTTCCGGCGCTTGAACGGTGGAGCCGTGAAGAAAAGGAAGCGCTCGGTCGAATTATCCGGGCCAAAGGGAAACCGCTGGAGCGGCAGTTCGTATTGCAATGTAATCGGCATCCGAAATTGAAATTAGTGCTGGCGAAACTGGCGGCGAAACACAAAGGAGAAGCTGGGAACTCTTGAGAATATCGTGTGCTGTCCGGCGTCCTTGCCTGACGGCTTCTGAAATGAGGTAGGCAATGGAACATGGTGTGAAGTACCGCAATATGTGGGGACAGGTCGGCCTGATGATTATCACGCTCGGCCTCTACTCCATCTACTGGTTCTACCAGACCGCGACTGAACTGAAGTTTCTGAACAAGGACCCCAATGCCAATCCGGCGCTCTGGACCGTTCTCCTGTTCATTCCGTTCGGGGCGATCTACTCATGGTATAAGTACACCGGTCTGTATGAACTGGAAAGCACCGACCATCTCAACCGCTGGATTCTGTTTTTGTTGTGGATCGTTTTCGTACCGGCGGTCTGGTTCATCGTGCAGACCGAACTCAACCGGCGTGCGACGTGGGGTTTTCCCACTCCGCGCTGAAACCGTTGGACGGCCGGTGAACCGGACCGGCACGCCGACAGACGATTCGCCATAAGCCGCTGTGGCGCAATTCGTTACGATTACGGTAAAGGGTTCGATGGTCCAGGATGCCCCAAAATAGCTGTTGACAGACAAAGAGATACCTTGTATACTGCGAGCCAGAAGACTGGTAATAGATGAATTTGCACCTTCAGTAATTGGAATCCGACCTGCTTAATCGTTAACTAATCCCGGAAATAGAATTCTGAATACACTTTCGTCACAGGGCGAGCTATATATCATGGATCGCCGCAACATTCACTTTTTCAGAGAGGTTCACGCATGAACATCTACGTGGGGAACCTGTCGAGAGACGCCAGCGAGGCGGATCTTCGTCAGGCATTCGAACAGTACGGAGCGGTCAGTTCCGTCGCAATCATTAAAGACCGCATCACCGGCGATCCGAGAGGTTTTGGCTTCGTTGAGATGCCCTCGAAGGACGAGGCGATGACCGCGATCAGCAGCTTGAACGGTCAGGATCTCAAAGGCCGTACGCTGAACGTCAACGAGGCCCGTCCGAAGGCCGACCGCCCGGGCGGCGGCGGCGGTGGCGGCGGCTATCGTGGCGGCGGCGGTGGTCGTGGCGGCGGCGGTGGCCGTCGTGGCGGCTGGTAAGCCGAGACATTTCAGACCTGAAATGAAAGAGGAAGAGCGCAAGCTCTTCCTTTTTTGTTGCCGCAGTCAGATGCCAATTACTGACGGGAGTTCCTTCGCTATTCGTCCTCTTTCTCGCCTAGTGGCCAGATTAGTCGGAAACCGTATGAACCGTTGACTGTCTCTCTTAAGTGCGAATCAATCATCACTTGATAGTAGAACGTAAGATCCGGGCCTCTCGAGACCACCTGCACTCCAAAACCAATCATGTCCTCATAAACGAACGGTCCAAACGGTTGATCACTTAACGTCGTGGATGATGCCACATATTCAACAACCCCTCTGATTCTCTGTAGTCCGGCATTAACGAACGCTCCGGTATTGTACACGAGTAGGCTGCGATCAGCTTCGTGCGTTGGAATATACCACTGGGGGCCGACTTCTGCGCCCAGCGTAATCGCGGCCGAGTGCTTATATCGGGCCTGGAAATTGCCGCCGATCATCCAGTGACGCTGGGTGAACCGCTGAGATTGATACGGGTCGGCATACCACCCGACAAACGACGCAAATTCCGCATCAGAACAGTGACATGGATTCTCGTCAACTGAAGGAGATGTCTTCAAACTCAAGAGCAGCGAACCTGCCAGCGCCGTCTTTTCATCGGAAAACAAGCCACCGGTAAGGGAAAGGCCGATGTTTCCCAATGCCAGTCTGAGCCGGTCATCGAACGAGAACATACCCAGCGGCAATCTCCCTGAAATGATGATGTTCTCAGTTACCGGATACGATCCACCGAATTCAACGGCTCCGCTTACGGCTTGAATGCCACGCGATGACTTGAATTCCGGATGCTGATATTGAAAACTGACCGTAGGATACGGTCTGGGAAAAGGTTGGGTAACCAACCCCTGTGCTCTCAATGATGTCATACCAAGAAGCAGAAGAGCTGCTGAGTACAGAACGATACGCCGCGAACGCATACTACCTCCTCTGATTGACTCGATTTGACTGCCCTACTATGCCCCCAGATACGCCTGCTTCACCTGATCGTTTTCCAGAAGCTTCGATGCCGTATCCGTCAGCACGATCTTCCCCGTTTCCAGCACGTACGCCCGGTGTGCGATCTGGAGTGACTTCCGCGCATTCTGTTCCACCAGCAAACACGTAATGCCTCGACCGTTGATCTCCTTGATCGCCTG
>PQAP01000006.1 GCA_003105265.1 candidate division GN15 bacterium
CGAAAGCTTGAGCTTGGTCATAATATCGGCGGAGTAGAGATTGAGGGCCGAAAAAAGCCAGCAGCGTCCGGAGTTCTGCTGGTTGGTGATGCCCGCATCCTTGAGTTTGAAATTAAACAGCTTGTCACGGTGAATGAGCTTGTCGCGATCAATCGCCAGATACTTTATGGTGTTGGCGGTAAGCAGATTGATGGCGGCATTACTGTTGCGGTCCTTGGCGAAAGACTGCTGAATCTCTTTAATCATCGGTTCACTGAGGGAGCCGTCATTTTGTGCAAAGACGACAGGCGCGAGCAGGCAGAGAAGAGGAATCAGGTGCCGAAGTGCCATGGCGAGGGTCCTTTCAATATTCACTTCACTATTACACCGGGCGGGCCGGACATGGGCCGGAATCTAATCAATTCGAAGACGCAAGGGAACGAATTTTCGCTGAATCCGCTGTTCCTGATCCGATGCTTCGGAAGCTCGACTTGACGAATGGCGTCAGGTGCCTGATAATGGAGCGTATGCACTTTGAGCAATTGACTATAGTAAAGGCCTCGGATCGACCGGGGTTCAATGACTGGGTTTGGTCATTTAACCGCGGGAATTGGCCGGAGTTCATGTACAAGGACAAGGTCGCCGCCGAATGCTGGCCCGCGTTGGAGCGAGCATTCGGGGAATACCAATTCGCCATCACCGAGAAGGCGACCGGGGCGATAGTGGCGCAGGTGAATAGTATTCCGCTGGCGTGGGACCGACCGCTCGATGATTTGCCCGACACCGGGTGGGATTGGGCGCTTTGTCAAGGAGTGGATGATCACAGGGGCGGGAAGCCGCCGCGTATTCAGTGCGCTTTGCAGATAGCCATTGGCCCCGAGTGGCGGGGACAGGGGATCAGCGCCCATGCGCTTGAGGTCATGAAGCAGATCGGCCGAGCCATGGGGCTGAACTGCCTGGTCGCGCCGGTCAGGCCTAATCGGAAGGCGGAGTTTCCATTGATGTCAATGGATGCTTACTGTCAACGGACAGGTGAGGACGGCCTGCCGTTCGATCCGTGGCTGCGGGTGCATATTCGAGCGGGTGGGAAGATTTTGAGAGTGTGCCATCAGTCGATGCTCATTGTCGGCAGTGTGAAAGAATGGGAGGAATGGACCGGCATGAAGTTTGAGACGTCCGGATCACATATAGTCCCCGGCGCTCTGGTGCCGTTGATGATCGATCACCGTGCCGACATCGGGCGCTACATCGAACCCAATGTGTGGGTTCGGCATGATCTCTGATGAACCGGTTACTTCCCGAGCAGGTTCGGGTGCGAATACGGGACAACCCCGATTGCCTGCGCCTCACGAATGTCATGCGCGAGGCAGACCGATGGCCGGGCATCCTCAAGACCGAACCCCTTGCCTTCGAGCGTGCGACGGTACACCTCGGTATGCAATTCGGTGAATCCCTCGGAGAATTCGACTTCGTGGCCATCGATCGTGATATGGCGGTAGGTTGTCTGCTCCTTCTGCACGCATTCGGCCGGGAGATCATCGCGGTCGATCGAGAGGAACCATTTCACGCTGGCGCGCTCCAGATCCAGATAGCCGCCCGTGCGCTTGGGTGTGGCGACATGAACCTCGTTATGCTGGACCGGACCGAAGAGCCAAATGAGCAGGTCGAAGAAATGAATGCCGATATTGGTCGCCAGGCCGCCGGAGCGTTCGAGTTGTCCCTTCCATGAGACCAGATACCACGCCCCTCGCGAAGTGATATAGGTCAGTACTACCTCATGCTTGGCGCTGCGCTTTTCGGCCAGCAGTTTCTCGCGTAGCGCGATGAGCGCGGGATGGACACGAAGCTGAAGAATCGTACTCACTTTATGGCCGCTTTCGTGCTCGAGCTCGGCAAGGGCATCGATATTCCACGGATTCAGTACCAGCGGTTTCTCGCAGATGGCGTCGGCGCCGATGCGGAGTGCGAACCGGACGTGAGCATCGTGCAGATAATTGGGCGAACAGATCGACACATAGTGTATCCGACTGTCGTGGTCCTGGCGGCGGAGCTTTTCGAGATGGCGATCGAAGCGTTCGAATTCGGTGAAGAATTTGACGTCGGTGAAAAAACGATCCAGTATACCGACCGAATCACTCGGGTCACAAGCCGCCACGAGGCGGTTGCCGGTATCCTTGATAGCTTTCAGATGGCGGGGGGCGATATAGCCGCCGACGCCCGTTATAGCGAAGTTTTTGTTCATCGTGTCTCCATGACTGTTGGCACTGCGAGAAGGGAACTGTCCCGTTTCCCGCGGACAATCAATAAACGACCGCGCTCTGATTCCTACAACTGCTTTTTTGGCCGGTTCCATCGGGCGGAAAAACTAATTGACCGGCGGCGAGACCGGTTCTATCATGGCGCAACGAGATCTGAAAGGTATCAACTGAGATTGCTTCGCAAGATTGATGGGTAAGGAAAAGGTACAGAGAGTCAGGCCGCAACTCCTGAAGGGGTTCCGGGATTATTCGCCATCGGAGCAGATTGCCCGCGAAGCGATGCTGGGAAAAGTCCGCTCGGCCGTGGAATTGATGGGGTTCCTGCCGCTGCAGACGGCTTCGCTGGAATTCGCCGAGACGCTGCTGGGGCCGCATTACAGTTCCGATTCCCTGGCCGAACTGTTCGGTTTTACTGGTCCTGATGACATCAATATGGCGCTGCGATATGAGTTCACGGTGTCGCTGGCGCGGTATGTCGCAAGCCAGCCGGACCTCGCGCTGCCGTTCCGCCGGTATCAATACGGCAATGTCTGGCGGGTGGACAAACCAGGTCCGGGAAGATTCCGCGAATTCATGCAGTTCGATATCGATATCGTCGGCACCCAGAATCTACTGGCGGATGCCGAGATTATCGCCGCGATGGTGACAATATTTGAGCATCTCGGCGTCAGGCGATTCGCGGTACGCTATTCGAGTCGAAAACTACTCAACGGGGTGGTAGAGTGGGCGGGAATCGCACCGGAACGCGGCCCGGAAGTGATGCGGGTAATCGACAAGCTCGAGAAGCAGGGCAAAGACGCGGTACTGCTGGAGCTCGGTCCCGGTCGCGAGGACAAATCGGGCGACAAGATACCGGGTCTTAATCTTGGCCGGACGGAAATCGCCAAGCTGGAGGAATTCCTGACGCTGGCAGGGACACAGGACAGTGACCCACTGGCGCACGCTCAGGCGCTGGTCGGGAAGGTTGAAGCTGCACGGGTCGGGATTGAAGAACTTCGCGAGATTGAAAGGCACTTGCGGGGGATGTCAATCGAGCCGTCGGAAGCCAGAATTGACTTAACAATTGTCCGGGGGCTCGGCTATTACACTGGCGCCGTGTTCGAAACGACGCTATTGGACCTGCCGGAATTCGGCTCCGTCTTCTCGGGCGGAAGATACGACAACCTGGTCGAGCGATTTATCAACAAGCCGTGCCCGGGAGTGGGGTCCTCCATCGGGATTGACCGACTTCTGGCGGCGCTCATCGAGTTGAAGGCGGTAGAGCTTACGACGTCGACATCCCAGGTCATCGTTACCACCATGGACCGGGAGCGAATTGGTGATTACCTGAATATCCTTCACGAACTGCGACAGGTGGGAATCCGGGCTGAGATTTACTCGGGCGACACCAGGAATCTGACCAAGCAGATCAAGTATGCGGACAAAGTCGGAATCCCGTTTGCGGTGATAGCCGGAAGCGACGAGTTCGAAGCGGGCCGCGTGACGGTGAAGAACCTGGTCGCGGGGAGAGTCAAAGGGTCGGAGACTGCCGATCGGGAGACCTGGTTGGCCGCTGAGGGGATTCAGGAGACTATTCCCCGGTCGCAGCTGATTCAGTATTTGAGGTCGCGACTGGGCTGACGGCCTCCCAAAAATCCCCCTATTCTTGACCTTAATCAAGGATTCTCAGCCGGCCTGAGTCGATGTTTGTCGCATGAACAGGACTATGGAAGCCGCGACACTTAAGAACATATCGATTCGCCGGAAATCGGAACGAAAAGGTGTCCAGACTCTCCGTCTGTGGGCGCAGCTAATCTCGCTCGGTGTGAATGTCTGGATCGGGGTGCAGTTCTATCTCTGGGTGAAGTACATCCAGAACGGTGCCGTGGGGACCGAGATATCACGGCCACCGGGGGTTGAGGGCTGGCTGCCGATCGGCTCACTGGTATCGCTCAGGCACTTTCTCGGGACCGGCACTATCAGCATGATCCATCCGGCCGGGCTGATCATACTGGTCACGATCATTTTCGTTTCCTTCATTTTCAAGAAGGGATTTTGTGCGTGGGTGTGCCCGATCGGATTCATATCGGAGATGCTGGGGGATATTTCGGACCGGCTGTTCGGGAGACGCATCAAGCCGCCGAAATGGCTCGATTACCCGCTTCGATCGCTCAAGTATCTGCTGTTGGCTTTCTTCATCTGGGCGATCCTGATCATGATGTCGCCGCGGGCGATTGAATCATTCCTGAACACGGACTATAATGTCATTTCCGACGTTTTGATGCTCCGATTCTTCACGCACATCTCGATGTTCGCGCTGGCGGTTATCGCGGCGCTCTTTCTTTTGTCGCTGGTGGTGCGCGGTTTCTGGTGCCGGTATCTCTGTCCGTACGGCGCGCTGCTCGGGATATTCAGTTTGATTTCGCCGACCCGTATACGCCGGAACGCCGCATCCTGCATTGACTGCAATGCCTGTGCGAAAGTCTGCCCGGCGTTTATCAAAGTCGACAAGGTAAAGGAAGTGGTTTCGGACGAATGCCTCGGCTGCATGGCTTGCGTCGATTCCTGCCCGGTCAAGAATACGCTGCTGATCCATCCGGTTCGCAGGAAATTCGCGGTCTCGAGCCGGGCGTGGGCGGCGGCCCTGCTCATTGTCTTCTGGGGGACGCTGCTGGGCGTCAAATTTTTCGGACCGTGGCAGAACTCCATCTCCAAAGAGCGGTATATACAGTACATGCCCGGCGTAGAAACCGGTCAGTATCAACATCCGATGCCTTAATGGTGATGGAGGAGTAGATGAAACCTGTTTCATTCTTTGACAAATACGCTTCGGAATACGATTGGCTGACCAACGCTCACGCCCGCGTTGCCGGACACACTAAGGAAGTAGAAGCGCTGATTGAAAGGTTTTCGCCGAAACGGGTGCTTGATGCGGGCTGCGCGACCGGACTGACGGCATCTTTGTTTGCGTCAAATGGGATAGATGCGGTCGGACTGGACCGATCCCGCGACATGTTGATCGCGGCGGAGGGAAAATACGGTTCATCAGGTTTGCCGCTCCAGTTCCGAGAGGGACATTTCGAGTCCCTGCCCAAAAGTATGGACAGCTCATTTGACCTGATCGTCTGCCTCGCCAACGCCATAGCGGGGGTGGAATCGAAAGGGAACCTGAAGAAGAGCGTCGATGGGTTTCGGAGAGTGCTGAAGCCGGGCGGGTATCTTGTGCTTCAGGCGCTGAATATCGCAGCGCTCAAAGACCGGCAGATCATGCCCGTGAAAACGACGGAGCATGACGGCATAATGTACTCGCGGTTTCTCGAACGGTTGGGAAATACGTCAGTTCTCTATGTCATCCGGATTGACACGCGGATATCGCCCGCGCAGGCGGAACTGTTTCGGCACGAGACAGTGTGCTTTACGCCGGATCTGCTCGTACAGGCGATCCTCGGCGCCGGTTTCGCCGGTGTCCGCAAGTACGCCGACCTGACCATGTCGAAACGGTTCTCGGGCAAAGCGCGCGATATCGTTATCGTTGCGCAGCGGCCGCGATAGGTCAGGCCCCGCAGCGGGCTTTTTGACTTGGCGTGTCGACGTTCTATCATTATCTTCCGGGTCAACGATGCGTAAATCCGTAGTCACTCTAATGCTATGTGCTATCGCGATTGGTGTCGCGGCGCAGGATCAGCGGGCACTGGCGCCGGCACAATCGTTCCTGCAGTACCGTCCTATGGGGGAGAAGCGGCTCTGGACATTCGTGGCGAAAGATTCGACGATTGGCCAGTTGACATCGATCGTCGAGGGCGAGACGACGATCAACGGCATCGCAGGGTTAACGATTTCTGAAGATCTGAATCTTGATTTTCGTAAGCTCGGTACGGCGTCGATCCAACACTATACCGCACAGCATTTCGTCACGCTGACCGGGCAATATCTGGGGGATGAACTTACCGCGACCGTCAACGAGCAGACCGGATCGCTGAGTCTGCGCCGCAACGGGGATGTCATATCGGGCTACAGCGAGCGTGGCGGGGAAAAGACGTCCCAACAGGTTTCGCTGCCGCCGGACCGGTTTGCGTGGGACAATTTCTTTGTAGATCAACTGGAGGCGTATCTGGCGATGAGGGGAGTGCACGTAGGGGATGTCATTGACGACAGCGTCTTCGCTCCCCTGCCGCTTCTGGTATCGAGAATCAGGGGAGAAGTGGTGTCGTACGGGTGGATACGACTCTACAATCAGAAATTCGACTCGGCGTTTATCATCGATATCCATGAACCGCAGACGCTGCGGCTTTACTACTCGAAGGATCGACGGTTGCAGAAGATTGAAGCGCCCCTTCAAGAGATGAAGATCTATCTTGATCTGGTTGCCCCGAAGCAGGTGGCGCAGCCGCAGAGCGCAAGCTTCTCGCTTACACAGTGGCTGCAACTACTGCCGCTATACGGACTGTACCTGCTGGTAGCGGTGCTGGTAGCATGGTTCTATCTGCGCGGGCGCATGCGATTCGGCGAACATTATCTCGGCGTGGTTCTCGGAATGCTCGTGATGTGGCTGATACCAGTGACTCAGGTGCCGCTCCAGGAATGGGTGATCCGGCAATGGCTGCTGCCGGGATTGAAGTCAGGGCAATCGATCTTCGTCCTTGGCCTCCTTCCGGCGATCATTGCAGGACTGGTCCAGGGATTGCTGTTGACGATCTCGATTTTCTTCCTCCTGTCATGGCGCGGATTCCAGCATTTGCGCGCGCTGTCGACGGGAGCCCTGTGCGGTGCGGGCTTCGGCTTCATGCTCGCCTGCTATCTTTCCTCGCAAGGGGGAGCGTCGTGGGATATCGACACCGCTTTTATGGAAAGAGTCTTTCAGATCGCATTTCATATCGCCTCCGGAGTGATCATCGCGGTGCTGTATTGCCGCGGATTGATGTCTGCAATCCGGGGCGCAGCCATTCTTTCAGGCATCAATACGCTCTTCTACTATTTTGTCGTGTTCGCTCAACAGCGCATGGTCGACGCCGGCATGCTCGCCTTTCTGCTCGCCTTTACGGTACTCGGGACCTCCGTATGGGCGGTCACACTTCAGAGCAAAGCTTCACGCAAGTAGCACGGCGCTGCTGGCGCCGCCTGCCGGTTTAATGGTTGACACCCCCAGCCAGAGCGGCTATTTTCGCCGGTCGAATAAGAGGGCCTGTGTAAGGACTTCGACCGAGGTTGCGTTGAACTTGTAGGACGACGGAAGAATGGCTCAGGATACGGTGTACGCCGGCATAGATATCGGCGGCACGAATATCAAGTACGGACTGGTCGATGCCAGGGGGAAGGTGCTGTTCAAAGAGCAGCGACCGACGATGGTGGAAAAAGGGGCGGAGCCGCTCATGCACCTGGTTGCGAATATAGCGGAGCGCCTTTTATACCACGCCGCCGAAGATGACTACGATGTCAAATGGCTCGGAGTTGGCACGCCAGGGGCGGTGGACGGTCGCACGGGGAAGGTGATCAGTCTCAGTCCGAATATCGACGGCTGGCAGGGGATGGAGATCGGCCAGATACTCCGCGAGCGCGTGAACCTGCCGGTGTATGTGGACAATGACGTCAATGCCATGGCGCTGGCGGAGTCGCGATTCGGCGCCGCCGTCGGATACAAAATGGTAGTTTGCGTGGCCGTGGGAACGGGAGTCGGTGGCGGCATCGTGGTCGACGGCAAGCTGTGGCGGGGGGCCAATCACACGGCCGGTGAAATCGGGCACATGTCAATCAACGTGAACGGACCGGCCTGCCGGTGCGGCAACAAGGGGTGTATGGAGGTATATTGTTCATCGGCAGCGATGCTGACCCTCGCGAAGGCGAAATGGCATAACGAGATACCGCCGACCATTAACGATGTGCTTGATGGGTCGCTGGACAATCTGTCCATCAAAAAGTTGTTTGCCGCGGCAAAAAAGGAAGACGAGACGGCGCTGTCGGTTATAAACGAAACCGCGCAGTTGCTTGGCCTCGGATTGGCCGGAGTGGTGAACCTTCTCAACCCGGATATCGTAGTGATAGGTGGCGGTGTGGCGGACGGCGGTGCCGGCTATGTTGAAACGGTCGCAGCGGAAATCCGCAAGCGTTCGTTCAGCACAGCTACGGAGAACTTGAGAATTGCGCGGGCATCGCTTGGCAATGATGCCGGGTTTATCGGCGCCGGGATACTGGGTGAGTCCAGAAGCTGATCGAAGGAAGAAAGAGGTTTCGATGACAGACAAGCAGCATCGTCCGCTTACCTACTTACTGGTCCTGTGGTATTCGTACATCTTTGCCGCGACCTACGTATTGTACGGCGCGGTCAGTCTGATTCTTGCGGTGCTTGACCGAAATTACACTGATCTCATGACGCCGCTCGTCATGCTCATGATCGGAATCGTGCTGGTAGTGGCGGCGCTGGGATTCCGCGACCTCAAAGCGTGGGGCTGGTATTCCCTGGTGGTGGTGCACGGACTGGTGATCCTTCGCGCCATCTTCAGTCTCGCGCAGATCGATTCGGTCGTCCTGGCCATTCTCTCTCTGGCGGCACTCGTCTGCCTTTTTGTCCCGCCGACGCGCCTCTACCTGTTCGGCGAGCGGTAGATTTTCGTTGACTTCCCGACAAAAGCAGGTAGCTTAGCCACTCTCAAACGCGTTTCTGTTGGCGCCCTAGCTCAGATGGTAGAGCAACGGACTGAAAATCCGTGTGTCCGCAGTTCGATTCTGCGGGGCGCCACTTTCTTTTGAGGTCATTTGTCACCGCGGCAGCAATTGCCGCAGGCCGCGATCTCAGTGGTGATTAAATCAATCCGCATCAGAGCCAGCAGCGTAATCCCGCGCTCATCGGTTTCGATCGTCTGCACCGCGCAGACATCGTCCGGTCCGCTGCGGCTGAAACCAAGCATCGCGCGAAGGCCGTGCTGCACGGCGGTGAGATGCTTGAGAGTCAGAAACTCCCATGTCTGGCTACGAGTGGGAAGGACAGTGAGGACATCTTCGAGAGTGGCTGAAAGGACGTCGACTGCGGGGCGCCGGTCGATCCATTTTCGAAGTAGTGACGGATTACCGACTGCGGCGCCACAAGTGAGTTTCGCCAAGCTATAATGAATAATGCAGTCCTGATGATCGATCGTCAAACTGAGGATTTCTGTGACATCTGTGCACGGCATAATACAGGATAGCTCCACTCCTGTTTGGCTGTCAAGAGGCGGGCCTATCAGCAGATCGGATAAAAGATGCGGACGGCGTTTGTCTCAATGTGACAATCATGTTGAAAGCCAGTACCGTCGCGTATTGAGATTGTTCTTATATTCACAATATGATATATTTCGTACAAGATCACGTGACTGACTAAAAGCGGTCCGTGAAGGATAAAATGAAGAAGAGAGCACTTAACGTGCTCGAAAGGATAAAGGCATGGCGATAAGCGTTAATCATCAGGTGCAACCGGAGAAGTGGCTGATTGCGCCGCATGTGATCCGATTAGAGACTTCGATTATCCGTGAAATTCTCAAGATTTCGTCGCAACCGGGGGTGATTTCGTTCGCCGGCGGCCTCCCCGCGCCGGAACTGTTTCCGCTCGAGGATCTGAAGAGAATATGCGGTGAAGTGATCGAGAAATACGGTCCGGCGGGATTCCAGTACGCGCTGTCACGCGGGGTACCGGTATTTGTCAAACTCCTGGCTGAGCGAGCGACCGTGTCGGGCTGTCCGACCGAGCCGGAGAACGTGCTCGTGACGGCGGGCGCCCAGCAGGCGATCGAGCTGGTCGCGCGGGCGTTCATTGATCCGGGGGATTATGTCATCGTCGAAAATCCTACGTACGTCGGTGCGCTGCAGGCCTTCAATTATTACCAGGCCCGCTATGTGCCGATCGAAATGGACAAAGAGGGAATGCGGGTTGAGCAGGTGGAAACGAGCATCCGCAAATACAATCCCAAGCTGATTTACACGGTCTCAAATTTCCAGAACCCGACCGGAATCACGATGAGCGAGGAGCGGCGACAGGCGCTGGTGGACGTGGCGGTGAAATACAATATTCCGCTGGTCGATGACAATCCGTATCGGGAAATTCGGTTTGCCGGCACTCCGGCGACCCAATTGAAAGCCATCGGCGGCGACGCCGTAATCGAGCTGCACACCTTCTCCAAGACGGTAGCACCGGGATTGAGAATCGGCTGGATCAATGGACCCAAGCCGATCCTGAGCCAATTCGAGAAAGTGAAGCAGTGCACAGACCTTCACACCAATTCCTTCAGCCAGTATGTGATCTATGAATTCGTCAAGCAGGGGCTGATGGATCCTCAGATCGAAAAGATCAAAGCCAATTACCTGGAGAAGCGCAACACCATGCTGCACTCGCTGGAGAAGTACTTCCCGGCCGGTGTGACCTGGACCAACCCCGAAGGGGGATTGTTCCTTTGGCTGGAATTACCCAAGGGAATTTCGGCTAAGGAGATGCTGCCGCGGGCAATCGAACGGGGCGTGGCGTATGTGTACGGCTCGCCGTTCTTCGCGGGCGGCGGCGGCGAGAATACGATGCGGCTTGGATTCTCCAATCCGTCTGTTTCAGACATTGTCGAGGGTGTCAAACGGCTCGGCACGCTGCTCAAAGAGAAGGTCTGAGCGTATAGATCTATTCGCAGAACCCGCCTTCGGGCGGGTTTTTTTATTGCTGTTTGGACAATCCGGCGTTAGATACGTCCCCTATGAAAATCCAATTCAGCAAGTATCAGGCGCTGGGAAATGACTTTCTGGTAGTCGACCGCACGGGTATTCGGTTCAGCAGAGCGCGCCTTGGTCGTCTGGCCCTCGACATGTGCAACCGGCGGACCGGGGTCGGGGCGGACGGCATACTGCTACTCACGAAGGCCGGGACAGCTAATAGCAAAGTAGATGTGTTCAACGCTGACGGCGGTTGGGCAGAAAAATCGGGAAATGGTCTGAGGATCACGGCGGCGCACCTGCGGATGAACGGTGAGAAGTCGTCGACTTTCCGCATCCTCATGGGCGGAGAGGAATCGCTGGTCGCGCTCAAGAAGACTATTCCGGGCGGATACCTTGTGACAGCGGAATTGGGACAGCCGGACTTTCGGTCATCCCATGTGCCGGTCAAGAGCCGGAACACGTATTTGATAAACGGCGCCGTTCGAATTGCCGGGAAGCCGGTAACGGCGACCTGCCTGTCAATCGGCAATCCGCATACGGTGATCTTCGTCGATGACTTCGATTTTGACTGGCATGCACTGGGTCGCGCTCTGGAACATGCTCCGATTTTTCCGCGAGCGACCAATGTCGAATTCGTGAAGGTAATGAGTCGATCAAAGCTGCGGGTGAACGACTGGGAGCGCGGCGCCGGCGCGACGGGATCTTCGGGGACGGGCGCGGCGGCGGCGGTCTGTGCGGCCGTGATGCTGGGGAAGGCCGAGCGGGAATGCGAAGTGCGATTCGACACCGGTTCGTTGTTTATTCACTGGCGGGCGTCGGATGACGTCATCGAACTTACCGGACCGGTGCAGTGCGTGATGTCCGGCATGTACGAATGGCGGTGAAGCAGCGGCCGGACTGTCGCCTGTTTGACTCACAAGACTTGGTGCAAACACCGCGAAAACCCGGCTGCCGGATGACCGCGATTGGCCGTTGCGGTTTGCGGCCTGATTCCCCATATTCGACACACGCTTAGCAGAATTTGACGGACATTATGAGTCTTGAACAGGATAAAGATCGATTTGCCGATGCCGTAGCCGAAGCATTTCGGCAAAGCTATCCGGAGCAATTCGAAACCGTCGGGGAAACGGGCGCATTTTCGGCAGGTGAAGTGCGCGCGAAGCTCGAAAAGCCGAAAGATGCACGGATGGGGCGGTTTGCCCTGCCGGTGTTTCCGTATCTCAAGTTGCTCAGGGCCAAGCCCGACGACGTGGCATCGCGTGTAGCGGCCGCTGCGAACAGCTTGCTTGAGGAGGACGGTGATTCGGGACTGTCAATCTCTGCGGATGGCGGCTACTTGAATGCGAAGATCGATCAGGTTGCGCAGATGCGCGCCACCCTTGCGGAAATACTTCGGAAGCAGGCGGCGTTTGGCAACTCGAATGACGGCGCGGGAAAGACGATACTCGTCGAATACTCGGCCCCGAACATTGCCAAGCCGTTTGGTGTCGGGCACCTTAGGTCGACCATTATCGGCAATTCGTTGCGCCTCATTTTCAAAAAACTGGGCTACCACTCGGTCGGGCTCAATTACCCCGGCGACTGGGGAACGCAGTTTGGCAAGATGATAGTTGCGTTCCGGAAATGGGGAAGCGAAGAGTCTTTGCAAGGAAACGCCGTCCGCAACCTCCTCGATCTTTATGTGCGGTTTCACAAGGAAGCTGAGCGGGATGCGGCACTCGAGGACGAAGCGCGGCTGGCGTTCAAGAATCTCGAGGACGGTGAGCCGGAAGCGACCAAGCTGTGGGAACGGTTCAAGACTATTTCATACGCTGAATTCGATCGCATCTACACGCTGCTCGGGGTGGAATTCGATGTCGTTTACGGGGAATCGTTTCTGAATGACAAGATGAATGCTGTGATTGATCGCCTGAAACGGGATGGCCTGGTGACTGTCTCTGATGGCGCGCTCATTGTCGATCTAAAGGACCCGCAGCTTCCACCTTCGCTGCTGCGCCGCTCGGACGGCGCAACCCTGTATCAGACGCGTGATCTGGCGGGGATGGTGTACCGCTGGGAAAGATGGCACTTTCACGAGTGCCTTTATGTGGTAGGTTCATCGCAGGCCGACCATTTCAAACAGGCGCTGAAAGTGATCGAGATGATGGAAACGGCCGAGCAGCTGCCGGAAGCGCAACGGATGGCTCAGCGGCTGCGCCATATCGGTTTCGGATGGGTGAAGTTCGGCGGTAAGGCGATGAAGACGCGCGAAGGAACGTTAATCTTTCTCGAAGAGGTTATCGACGAGGCGGTCAAACTGGTGCGCGAGAAGATCGAAGAGAAGAACCCGGACTTGAAGGCAATAGACGAGACGGCGCTGATGATTGGGGTGGGCGCGGTGGTCTTTTCTCAGTTGTCGGTGCGGCGCCACAAGGACGTCAACTTCGACTGGGACGAGGTCCTGAGCTTTGAAGGTGAGACGGGGCCATACCTGCAGTACACACATGCGCGTCTATGCTCACTGCTCAGAAACTATGGCCGGGAGGTCGGCGCCGGCGTCGACTTTTCGCTGCTGGACCATGAAGAGGAACATCGGGTAGTTGAACTCCTGGCCGATTTTCCCGATGCGATTCGCGATGCGGCCGCGAACTACGACTCCTATTACCTCGCCACCTATCTGCTGCGACTGGCCGGTGCATTCAACAAAGTGTATCAGCGCAAAGACAGTCAGGGTCGGATTGACAAGATCATATCCGAAAACCGGGCGCTGACGGAGGCGCGCATGGCGCTGGTCATATCGGTGGTGACGGTGCTGCGCGAGGGGCTTCGACTGCTCGGTCTGAAGGCACCGGAGGAAATGTGATGAGGTCGGCGAGCCGGCGCACTCGGGATTGGGAGAATAAGTGTTTATCGTAATGTCACCGGGGGCGACCCGGGAACAGATCGCGGCCGTTTGTGATGAGATTTCCCGGATGGGACTGAAAGCGCATCCCATAAACGGCACCACCCGTACGGCCATTGGCGTGACCGGCAACAAGACGCAGGTGGCCGCGGACCATTTGCTGGTACTCTCCGGAGTGGAAGATGTCGTGCACGTATCATCGCCGTACCGATTGGCCAGTCGCGAGTCGCATCCCGATAGCACCGTAATCAATGTTGGCGGAGTGAAATTCGGAGGTTCCGAGTTCAGCGTGATCGCCGGACCATGCGCGGTGGAGAGCCGAGAACAATTGATGACCGCAGCGAACCGGGTCGCGCGCGCCGGAGTGAAGTTGTTTCGGGGCGGAGCGTACAAGCCGAGAACATCGCCGTACAGTTTTCAGGGCTTGGGAAAGCCGGGTCTGGAATTGCTGGCGGAAGTGCGCGCGAAGTACGGGCTTCGTATCGTGACTGAAGCAATCGACACCGAAACGATCGAGATGGTGGCGGAATATTCGGACATCATCCAGCTCGGTGCCCGGAATATGCAAAACTTCTCGCTATTGAAGAAAGCCGGGCGGATGCGGAAGCCGGTGTTGCTGAAACGCGGGATGGCGGCGACTGTCGAGGAGTTCCTGCTGGCGGCCGAGTATATTTTGTCGGAGGGGAATGAACAGGTGATTCTTTGCGAGCGGGGGATTCGCACAATGGCGGAACCGGCTCGCAATGTCCTGGACTTAGCGGTTATCCCTCAGATCAAGCTACTCAGTCACCTGCCGATCATCGCCGATCCGAGCCACGGCACCGGCCGGCAGGCGCGCATATTGCCGATGTCACGCGCCTCATTGGCTGCCGGAGCCGACGGGTTGCTGATCGAAGTGCATCACGCTCCGGAGGCGGCGCTCTCCGATGGCCCGCAGGCGATTACGCTCGACGAATTTGACACGCTGATGGCGGAACTGCGGAAGCTGGGGCCCGCTGTGGGCAGGATTGTGCACTGATGCTTAAGCTCAGGAAGGCCAAAAGAATCGGCGGCAATGTCGTTGTGCCGGGGGACAAGTCGATAGCGCACCGGGCGGCCCTGCTATCCATCCTATCACGTGGCCCGATTACGATCAAGAACTGGCCCGGCAACGATGACTGCAACCGCTCGCTGGCGGCAGCCCGTCAGCTTGGTGTCACGGTAACGAGAGATGAAAACGTCCTGATTCTCACGCCTCCGGAGCAGCCGATGATCGCCCCAGAGTCGATTATCGACTGCGGCAATTCCGGCACCACCGCCCGATTGCTGGCGGGGTTGCTGGCAGGTTCGAACGTCAGTGCGATTTTAAGCGGGGATGAATCGCTGTCTTCACGGCCGATGGCGCGGGTTATTGAACCGTTGACGGCGATGGGAGCCGATATCTTTGCGACGAACAACCGGCTGCCGATCAAGATCGCGGGGAAGAAGTTGCTGCCATTTGAATACCGGCTGCAGGTCTCATCGGCGCAGGTAAAATCGGCGCTGCTGCTCGCCGGACTGTCGTCGCACTGCACGGTCACCGTGCGCGAGGACACGGTTACTCGCGATCACACCGAGAATATGATTGCAGCGCTGGGGGACGGTCTGGTGGTCCGCGAAGTGAAGGCGCAGTACGTGCCCGACCCGGATGATCCACGCAAGAAGAAGTCAGTCGTTTCGGAGCCGTTCAAGAAAGAGATTACGCTGACCGGCCAGGCGCATATTGACGGAGGGGAAGTCGATATACCGGGTGACATTTCGACAGCCGCTTTCTTTTTCGCTCTGGCCGCGATGTCGGAGAAGACAATCGCGGTGCCGCGAGTCGGTCTCAATTCTACCCGGACCGGAATTCTTGAGCATCTGAGAGCGATCGGTTGTCAGGTGGAGGTCGAAGATCGAAAGGTAATTTCGGGTGAACCGCGCGGAAATGTGATTGTAACCGGCGGGAAGCTCAAACCACGTCGGTTACACGGAGAAACCGTAGTCGATCTGATCGACGAAATTCCGATTGTAGCGGTCATGGCGGCGCTGGCCGACGGCACGACTATTATCCGGGATGCGGGAGAGCTGAGACATAAGGAATCGGATCGGCTGGCGACGGTGGCAGAGAACCTGCAGCGGATGGGAATTAAATGCGGTCTGCTCGAGGATGGCCTTGCCATCGAAGGGGGGAAGGAGCTTCAGGGCGCCGACCTCAAAACCTACGGTGACCATCGAATTGCCATGGCCTTCGCGATTGCAGCACAATTTGCGGTGGGGCCATCGACCCTGGATGATGAGTCCGTAGTCGGCATTTCCTGTCCGACGTTCTTCGAATTGCTTCACACCGTAGCGTCATGAAAACTTCCTGGCGTTTTGGACTGCTGGGGGAGAATATCAGTTACTCCAAGTCGCCGGCGATCTTCGCCGCTATCGGTGAATACCTGAAACAGGAAATCCGGTTTGAGCCATACGATGTCCCGCTACTGCAAGTGTGGGCGGTAGTCGACCGGATGAAGAGTGGCGAGACAGACGGACTGGCGGCCACTATTCCCTACAAGAAGTTGTTGAGCACCTACGTTGATCGCTGCAGTTCCGAGGCGGAGGCAATTGGCGCAGTGAACTGTATTACAACGCTGGGCACGGAATTGGTGGGACACAATACCGATTGGAAAGGGTTTCTGCAGCCCTTACAGTCCTGCAGAGGCAAACTGGATGGCGCGCCCGTGATGATAGTGGGCAGAGGGGGAGCGGCGCGGGCGGCGATATACGCTCTGCGCAACCTTGGATCGATGGGGGAATTCACGGTGGTGTCGCGTGAGCGCGGCGAGCCGAATACGTTGAGGCGAGCTGCCGGGGACGTGCCAATTCAGGAACTAACATTTGACGAGGGTCAGCAGGTGAAAGCGGTAACGCGAGACTGTGCGCTGATTGTGAACGCAACGCCGCTGGGCGGTGGCAATTATCCCGATGGCGGCAATCTCACCGAGATTCTCGATTTCGGCCCCAAGGCCATATACTATGACCTGAACTATAATGATAATAACGGGCTGATAAAGAAGGCCCGCCAGTCGGGCGTTACGGTGATCGACGGCAAGCGCATGCTGGTAGGACAGGCACTGATCTCGTTCAATCTCTGGACCGCGATAAGTGTTCCGTTTGAACCGATATACGAAAGGGTCTTTGGATCATCCGGCGGATAAGCACGATGCGGCGAACCTCCAAACGAAAACATATCTACCTAATCGGGTTCTCGGGGTCGGGGAAGAGCACGGTCGGAAAACGGCTAGCCGTGCGAAGGGAATGCCGTTTTGTCGACACCGATAAAGAGATTGCCGACCGGTTTGATGCAACGGTATCTTCCATCTTCGCAGAGTTCGGCGAACCGCGGTTTCGCTGCGAAGAAACGGCGGTGCTGAATAGAGTCGCCGGACTTGCGTCCCCCGTTGTGGTGGCAGTCGGAGGCGGTGGATTCGAACGAGCCGCAAACCGCCGCATGATGCGCGAATCCGGCATCGTTGTCTATCTCAAGTGTTCCATTCGGGAACTGTACCGACGTTTGCGGGATATTGATGATCGGCCGCTAATCAGAGCCGGGGAATCGCGGCTGGCGGCGATGAAGAGGATGCTTGCGCAGCGGAGGCCGCGCTATGAAGAAGCCGACATAACCGTGTCCGTGACAAGTGGCACGCTGCAGACCGTAGTAGACCGAATCACAAAGCGATTGACTGAATATGAGCGTAAGAATCGAAGTTGACCTTGGCGAACGATCCTACCCTATCATAATCGATGGTGCAAAACGCCCCGAAGTGCACCGGCAGATACGTGCGGTGCGGCCGGATCGCGTATTCGCGGTTTTCGATGCTCAGGTATTTGCACTTCATGGCAGAGCGCTAATCGACGATCTTAAGAAGTCCGGCGAACCGGCATGCTCGCTCACATTGCCGATCGACGAAAGGGCCAAGAACCGCAGCACGGTGAATGAGATTCACGATTGGTTGCTGGCAGAAGGGGTGAGTCGGTCGGATCTGATACTTGCAGTGGGAGGCGGTGTCACCACAGATCTGATCGGATACGCGGCGGCGACGGTACTTCGCGGGGTGTCATGGGGGGCGATTCCCACAACGCTGGTGGGAATGATCGACGCGGCTATTGGCGGCAAGACCGGCATTAATCACCCATTGGCCAAGAATGCAATCGGTGTATTCTGGCAGCCACAATTCGTATATAGCTATACGCCGTACTTGAACACGCTTGATGAGAGACAGGTGTATGCCGGCATCGGAGAACTCATTAAGTATGCCGGACTGGCGGGTGAGTCGCTTATCGCTATGACAAGTGAACTGGTTGATGTGGCTGGAATCGGGAGCGGCAGAAAGTTGGAGAAGGCGATCGCAGTGGCGGCCGCGTACAAGGCGGCGCTGGTGAGCGAAGATGAGCGCGATGTGGGCATAAGACAGTTTCTGAATCTTGGCCACACGTTCGCGCACGGGCTTGAGCAGTCGCTGGGTTACGGCAAGCTGTTGCACGGCGAAGCGGTCTCTGTTGGGCTGCTGGCGGCCGTCTATTTGAGCGAAATGACAATTGCGGGAGCGCGAACAAATCTGGCCGGATATCGTCAGGTGGTTGAAGAGAATATCGCGCGTGTTCCGCGCCGTACGATAGAGGTGGACAGGGTGCTCAAAGCGATGGAGTTCGATAAAAAGCGGGCCGGCCGGAGCATTCGTCTGATCTTGCTCAAGCGGCCGGGAAGACCGGTCATTCGATCGGGCATCGATTCACAGCGGATACGACAGGCCTTGGAAAGAGCAGTTCAATTCTATAGAGAGAATGGAGGCAAACGTGGCGCGGATTCTCATCATTAACGGACCGAACCTGAATTTGCTCGGGACGCGTGAGCCCGAAATATATGGAACCGAAACGCTGGAGGAAATGAACGGCCGACTGAGCGACCTGGCCAAGGAGATCAACCTGCAGATCGATTTCTTCCAGTCAAACCACGAAGGGGAAATCATCGACATCCTCCAGCGGGAGAGCAAAAAGGCGGATGGTATAATCATCAATCCGGGAGCGCTCACGCATTACAGTTACGCGATCAGGGACGCTATCGCCGCCATCAACGTGGAGACGATAGAGGTACACCTTTCGAATTTGTTTGCCCGGGACGACTTCCGACAGAAGTCGGTTATCGCTCCGGTGTGCCGTGGGCAGGTATGCGGTTTCGGATTCTATGGATATGCCATGGCACTTTCGTACTTCTCGGACATGCTTGAGGATTAGTCCCGGCACTCACACCCGTTAGCTCCATGAAAGCGACAGAGGACATAACCTCGGGGCCGATTGCGAAGACCATCATGTCGCTGGCTATTCCGGTGGTGATGGGCTCGTTCATGGAGATTGCCCTCACGGTTGTCAACTTCTTCTGGGTGGGCAAACTCGGCAAAGTCGCACAGGATGCGATCACCAGTTCGATGGTGGTCAACTGGACGGTGTTCTCGTCGATCGCTATCGTCACGATCGGCCTTTCGGCGGTGGTATCACGACGAATTGGTGAAAAAGAACCGAGGCAGGCATCCGAGGCGTCGCAACAGGGGATGTGGCTCGCACTGATTCTGGGCCTGGTGATCACGGTTGCTGGCTTCATATTGACGCCGCATTTGCTTACCTTCATGGAGGCCGGACCGGAAACCCAGAAGCATGCAATACCTTATCTGAAGATATTCTTCGTGTCGGCCACCCTTTTTGCCCTGTACGACTCAGGGTGTGCCACCTTCCGAGCGGCCGGGAACACTAGGACGCCGCTGTTGGTCGGGTCATCGATGATCGCGCTCAATCTCGTTCTTGATCCGCTGCTCATATTCGGCATTGGACCGTTTCCCAAGCTGGGTGTACCGGGGGCAAGTGTGGCCACGACCATCTCCATTTTCCTGGCGTGCTGTATCCTGCTTTATCTGCTGCGAAGGGGAAGGGCCGGTTTTCCGGTGGAGCGAATCTTCGCATTGAGACCGAAAATCGAGGAGATGCTGAAGATTGCGCGCATCGGGCTGCCCATCACGATTCAGGCGCTCACGTTTATCGTCGTTTACTGGTTTCTTATTCGCATCGTGCATCAATATGGTGAGGCGGCGGGGGCGGCAATGGGGATCGGCAATCGAATGGAATCGATATCATATCTCACCTGCTCCGGTTTCGCGATAGCGGCGTCGACCATGGTGGGTCAGAATCTCGGGGCACGTCAGCCGGATCGCGCGGCGCGCTGTGCCTGGGGGGCGGCAGGATTTGCCGTCGCCATTACCTGTGTGATCGGCGCGATCTTCATCGTCGCACCTCACTGGATAACGGGAATCTTCACGTCGGACTATGAGGTCCACAAGATTGCGTCGGATTATCTTATCATTCTCGGATTGTCCCAGTTCACTATGGCGATTGAGATCGTACTGGAGGGGTCGTTCAGCGGAGCCGGGGACACCATCGCACCGATGGTTGTGCTTATCCCGGGAGCGGTGATGCGGGTACCGCTGGCGTACTGGCTCTGCTTTCACTTGAACTGGGGAATCAACGGTGTGTGGTGGACGCTCACGATCACGACGACCATCAAGGCAAGCGTACTGGCGTTCTGGTTCAGTCGCGGGCGGTGGAAACACAAGAAGATTTGAATTTAATTGACGCGTTGTCCGGCAATGAGTTAATTCACAGCTATGGCCGGACTTTCCATAGCTGTGCTACTTGCCGAGAAGCGTCACGCAGCCCCTCTCGGGCATCCCGAAAACGCGGCACGTCTGAACAGCATAGCCACGCAACTGGAGTCGCTAATGGCAACCGGAAAGGCCCATCCGCTGAACTGCAGAGAGCACGGCATTGAATCGATTACCCATATACACGATGAATCGTACATTGCGAATCTACGAGAGATCTGCAAGCGGGGAGCAGGATATCTCGACGCAGACACCTATGTGTCGTCGGGCAGTTTCGAGGCGGCGTTGGCTATGGCAGACGCGGCGCTTTCCGGCGTTGACGAGGTATTCGGAGGAAGAAACCGGCGGGTCTTTGTCCTCGGTCGACCACCGGGACACCATGCCGAACGCGACCACGCGATGGGGTTTTGCCTGATCAACAATGTCGCAGTGGCAGCTCAGTACGCAATCGATCATTACGGTGCCAAGCGAGTGGCAATTGTCGATTTCGATGTGCATCACGGCAACGGCACACAGCATGCGTTCTATGATCGGCAGGATGTCTTCTTCGTATCGTCGCATCGATACCCATTTTATCCCGGTACGGGAGGCGCCGATGAAACCGGGGTCAGGGATGGCAAAGGGTATACGATCAATCTGCCGCTGTCGGCGGGTTCAGGTGATGAAGCGTTACTGAATGGGTTTGAATCAAGCGTGATTCCCGCACTGGAGCGTTATCGGCCGGATATGGTGCTGGTTTCCGCCGGATTCGACGCCGCTGTCGGCGATCCGCTTGGCGGTATGACGGTGACCGGTGAGGGGTTTCTTCACATCGGGAAACTGATCCGCAAGCTCGCCGACCGAACATGCGGCGGCCGCATCGTGTCGGTGCTGGAGGGAGGATACGACAACCGGGGGAATCGCGAGTCAATAATGAGTTATCTTGACGGAATAGGATTCGATTGATGAGTGAAAGATTTGTACGCTGCCGGACAGCCGGACACGAGCCGTTCTATGGTGTGGTGGCCGGAACGAAAGTGGTCAAGTTGGCGAACGCGCCGTGGTTGAGCCGGCGAACCTCGGACGAGGAATTTGATCTGGACAAGGTGCACTTGCTGGCGCCAGTAGAGCCATCGAAAATTGTCTGTATCGGGCTGAATTATCACGCCCATGTAACGGCATCGTTTTCGGCCGACAAGCCGCCGGAGTACCCGCTGATTTTTCTCAAGCCGCCGTCGTCAATAATCGGCCCGCACGACAAAATTGTACATCCACCTCAGTCGGAGCGCGTGGATTACGAAGCTGAACTGGGCGTGGTGATCGGCAAGACTGCGAGAAATGTGTCTGAACACAATGCGGAGAGCCACATCTTCGGCTTCACCTGTGTCAACGACGTAACCGCGCGGGATCTCCAGAAGAAGGATGGTCAGTGGTCGCGGGCCAAGGGGTTTGACACTTTCTGCCCGGTAGGACCGTGGATTGTAACGGAATTGAATTGGCGTGACGTTCTGGTCGAGGGTATTCACAACGGCAAGATCATGCAGTCGGGGCGGACAGCACAGATGATTTTCAATATTCCGTACTTGATCAGCTACATATCTTCGGCCATGACGTTGTTCCCCGGAGACCTGATTTCCACCGGGACACCGTCCGGTATCGCCCCGATGAAGTCGGGCGACACCATACACGTGCGCGTTGAAGGGATCGGCACGCTTGAAAACAGCATGGCATAGTCTTCTTTTGGCGCTGCTATGGGCGACGGGTTCGGCTGCCGCAGACCGTATCTCCATATCGGCGGAGCTGGATACGACGTGCCGTACCATTGCGGGCTGGGTGACCGTGACTTGGCCATCGCTCAATAGGCCTTTCAGCGATGTGGAGTTTCGGCTGTACGCCAATATGAGGACGAACAAATTCGGGCCGGCGGGTCCGGGGCAGTTGTCGGACTCGACCTACACGCTGGTGGATACGCTGCTCTGCGGTGAGGTCGACGTTACGAACAAATCCAGAGCCGAAGGGACGGATCTCTATTGTCCGACCGATCGAACGTACGCGATGGGAGAGGCGCTCACCGTGCGGCTGCACTTCACGACGCACGTGGGAACGCTTTCGCGAGGGGTCGATCGACTCTTTCAAGCGGGCGGCGAGTATCTGCTGGATGGCTGGTTTCCGATGCCGGCGCCGCACCGCGACGGCCAATGGATAAATGTCAAGTATGAAGGTCTGACCGAACTGGTGGCGGATTTCTTTGATTTCGATGTTCGGCTGACGGTGCCGGAATCGCTGCGGGCGATCGGAGCTGGCTTGACTGCCGCCGACACCACCGGCGGCAAAGTGACCTATTCATATTCTCTTCCCGAAGCGCACGACTTTGCGCTCTACCTGTCACCGGCGATGGAGATGAAACGATACCCGCACGGCTCAACCGCCATCAGCATATACACGTCGCGACACAACGCTTACCTTGCCGACGCGATAGCGGACGTGTGCGGAAAGACTCTTGATCATATCGGCGGGTGGGTGGCGCCATATCCGTTTCCGGAATTGCAAGTGGTGGTGTGCGAAATCGGATTTGTAGGCGGAATTGAATTGCCGCGCATGATCATCCTTTCTGAACCTCCGGCCGGACAGTTTCTTGGGTTCAAGGATGTCGTGGCTATCCACGAAGTGGCACACCAGTGGTTCTACGGCATTATCGCCAGCGATCAGGCCAGAACGCCGTGGATGGATGAAGCGGTCTCTGACTATTTCACCGAACGGGTGGCGCGGACGCTGTATGGCGAGAACAACTTTCTGGACTGGTGGGGAATCACGCTGGATTACAGCGGGCTTCAGCGATTGCAGGGCCTTCCGGCCTTTGACCGACTCCCGATAACGATGCCGGCCGAACAATACTACTCGATGAGTCAGTACGCAGCGACCGTATATAACAAGGGGGCGGTAACGCTCCGCACACTTTTCAATCAGCTCAAGCCTGGAGATGAAGAATCGTTTTGGCACCGCTATTACGAGCTTTATCACTTCGCGACGCCGGGCGAATCGGATTTCCTGCGACTGATTTCGGAGTATGAGCCGTTTGTCGGCAACGATATTGCCTCGCGCGTCCTGCACAATTCGCAGGCGGTCGACTATGTGATAGAGCGCATCGCCAATGAACCGTTCCCGACGATGGCCGGATCAGCCGATTCGGTCCCTGAAGCAGGCAAGAGTGGCCGGCGCTATCGGATTACGGTCGAGTATGCGATGTATCATCCGATCGACCTGCCGGTTACGCTGCGCCTGTCATTTGCCGATGGGAAGATACGCGACACGACTCTTGCGCCGGTGTCGGGGCAGGGGAAGCTTGCGCTCGAGGAAGATGAGCCGATCATTTCCGCCACGCTTGACCCGGAGTGGCGGATTGGACTCGACAAGGATCTCCTGAATAATTCTTTGTCGCTAAACGGCAACGGCTCCGGATTACGGCTCTTTTCGGGCATTACGTTTCTGGTGGAATCGCTCTTCAGCTATCTGTGGGGGATGTGATGCGGGCGTTGATCGGTCACGGCTGGAGGGCGTTCTATTCAAATCGGAAGCTCTGGTTGTACCTGTATCTGGTCAAACTCGGTCTGGCGCTGGTGGTGACAATCCCTGTGTTGATTACCGTGCAGTCGGCGCTGGAGAACACTTTGTACTCCACACCGCTGCTGAAAGAGTGGTCATTGAAGGTCATTGGCGAACTCATCTTTCAGCGGCCTTTTGTGCTGGGCTACGCAGTAGTTGCGACGGTTATTTTCGCGCTGCTGGTTGTGTTGATACGTCAATTTCTGAACGGCGGAATCTATCGGGCCTACGCGTCCGGCGCGAGAGTGACGGCGCGCGAGTTCTTTGTGGCAGCGGGGACGCGGTTTGGCGTCCATCTGCGCATCACCGGACTGATGACGATCGCTTATCTATTGCTTCTCGGAATCGGTATCTGGTTCGGATCATTTGCGGGCCGCATAATCACGTCGACGGCGCCCGAGTCAGGCGGTGTTGCGTTTGGCGTCTGGCTGGGAGTAATTGGGCTGTTTCTGACCCCGGCAATAGCGTTCTCGGATACGATCCGGGCGGCTTCAGTGCGAGCCGGGGACACAACCTTGCGCCCACTGATGATGGAAGCATTCGCCTTTTATCGGTCACGCTGGGTACAACTGATAGGTACTTATCTCCTGCTGTTTGTACCGTTCGTATTGCTTTGGGCATTGGTGGAGAAGTCCGCGCTGCTCGTGACCGGCGCACTGGCGAGTAAGGCGGGCGTTTTTGTCGAGTTGCTGTTGTTTCAGATATGTTCGTTGCTAAGGACCGGGCAATCACTTCTCTTCACAGCGTCAGTAGCGAACAGCTATCAATCCCCGGTAACGCTGAGGTCGGAACGCGTATCCGGAGAGGTGTCCGGTGACTGAACGCTTGTATTACCGGGATCCGGCGCTGCTGGTTTTCGACGCCGTAGTCACTCGCGTTGAGTCGGCGGAGGAACGACTGCTGGTCTACCTGAACCGCTCGGCGTTTTATCCGACTTCGGGGGGGCAATCGCACGATCTCGGCAACTTGAACGAGCACGCGGTCGTGGACGTAATCGAAGATTCGGACGGCGATATCGCACACGCGCTGGTGGGGGCGTCATTCGCGATCGGTGATGAAGTCCATGGCGAGGTTGAAGCGCGGCGTCGCCTAAAGAACCGCCGGCAGCATACCGCCCAGCACATCCTGAGTCAATTGTTTGTGCAGAAGTTTGGTGCTGAGACGGTGTCCGTGCATCTGGGCGAAGATTACGGTGCAATCGAACTCGAGGTCGGTACCGTGGGCGAGGAAGCGCTCCGTGAGATAGAGCGTGAGGCAAATACGATCGTAGCCACAAACCTTCCGATCAAGATCGTGTTTGCGACCGGTGATGAGATATCCCGATTGCCACTGCGCAAGCCGCCACAGCGCGAAGGGATGATCCGCGTTATTCAGATAGGAGACCTGGACTGGTCGGCGTGTGGCGGGACACACTGCAATTCGACGGCCGAAGTGGGAATTGTAAAGATTATCGGCACCGAGAAGATACGCGGTCACGCGCTGGTCAGGTTTCTCGTCGGCGAACAGGCGCTGGAAGATTATGGCATGCGCCTCGAAGTCACCGATACACTGGCTAAAGCGCTGACCTGCCATCCCACAGATCTTCCGACAAAAGTCGAGAAGCTGATGAGCGAGAACAAGAACCTTCGCCGCGAACTGTCGCTGCTTCAGAAAGAGCAGCTGCCTGCCCGGGCTCGAGAACTGGCGGCCAAACGGTTGACCGCCGGAAAGACTATGCTCGTGTCGGAAGAAGTTGCCGAGATCGATCCCGGCCTGCTCGGCATGCTGGCCTCGCAGACGGCTGAAGAGATAAATGGAGTAGCTTTTCTGATGAATGGTCAGCGGGTGGTGATTGCGACGGCCGCTTCAGCCGGAGTTGCAGCGGATCAGTTGGCTCGTTCGTTGAGCCAGAAGGTCGGACTCAAGGGAGGAGGGAACGCGCGCATGGCGCAGTTAGGCGGCGCCGATCCGCAACAATTCAGAGAGTATCGGGATGCCCTGATCGCGTTGGTGGAAAATGCCTGAGGTCCGAAGATTCATCGCGGTGATTGCTGCGTTCCTGCTCTTGGCGGCGACGGCATCTTCCGATGAAACCAAGGTTCTTCGGTACCAGCATTCTGACGAATACGAAGTCGTTCTCGCGCCTGACGGGAAGACGATCGACACGATGTTCGCCAGCGGCAATGTGATCTTTCAAACCGACAGCGGCACGATCTACTGCGATTCTGCGATCTGGGCCGTGGGGCGGGACCTTGTTCTGCGGGGAAAGGTGGTGATCGATGATGCCTCATATCATCTGGTGGCTGACTCCGTTCGATATGATGAAAAGACAAGAGTAGCCGTCGCGCGCGGCTCGTATGTCGAAGTGCTTACCCGACAGGATTCCATTTTTGCGGTCGGCAGGCACGTGCAGTATGAACGGGCGCCGAGGAAGTTCCGCATGGAGGAGCGCCCAACCGTCTACCTCAAATACCCGGACAGCGCGAAGATGATTGAGGTGACTGCGGACCGGGTCGATTTCGACTCGGAGAACGGCCTGGCCGAGGCGGAGGGGGATGTAAAGATCGACTCCAGGGACCTGTCAGCGTCTTCTGGGTGCGCAGTGCTGCAGCTGCGCAAGAATGTGCTTGACCTGTTTGACAATCCGGCGGCGCAGCGGGGACGGTCGGTCATTCGCGGCGGCCTGATCACGGTGTACAGCGCCAATGACGTGTTGAGCAGGATTGACGTTCTTGATTCTGCACGGGGGGACTTCATCGAACCGATCGGGAAAGACACCACCCACTTCGACAATTCCAAGCTGACCGGGAAGAAGATCATCATGAATTTCGAGCAGGGGAACCTGATCGGGGTGACCTCGGTCGGACAGGCGTATTCGTGGTACTACCCGTCGTCACAAGGGAAACCGGAAGAGCAGCAGAACAGCGTATCGGGCGATACGATCAGATTTGCGATAAAGGATGAGAGGCTGCAGTCGGTCACGGTGATCGGCGGCGGAATTGGCCGTTATCTCGATTCAAAAATGGTCGCGACATCGGACTCGACCAAATCCCGGCAGGTGGACACGGTCGACTATACGGGCGCCAGGATCGTCTATGACCTGACCGACTCGACGATCACACTCAACAATCACGCGACTGTCAATTCGGGCACCATGGCGCTCAGCGCCGAAGAGATTGAATTCCAGACCCGTCACCGGCTGGTCAAAGCATACTCGGCGAATATCACGAAGCCGTCGGAGCACGTGGACTCGACGCTGCTGGCGCGCTTTCAACCCAACCCCATTCCGGTGATTCTCAAGGACAAAGAAGAAGAGCTGTACGGTGATTTTCTCGAGTACTCGATGGAGACGCAGAAGGGCAGAATCGTGCAGTCGAAGTCGAGTTATGAAACAGGTTTGTATTATGGCCGGAAGGTGGCGCGCGCTACCAAGGATATCTACTATGTCGATGACGGCCGTTACACGACCTGCAATGCCGAAGAGCCGCACTTTCATTTCCATTCGCCGCACATGAAGCTGATCAACAACGACAAGCTGCTGGCGAAGCCGGTGGTGCTCTATATCGGCCGGCTGCCGATTTTAGCGCTGCCGTACTACGTCTTTCCGATGAAGAAAGGGAGGCACTCCGGAATCTTGCCGTTTCGGGTAGGCAATCTCAGCCAGGGGGACAAGTATATCGAAAATGTCGGTTACTACTGGGCGGCCTCGGACTATTGGGATTGGCAGAATGCGCTGAGTTATCGCGAGTTCAACACCTCGCTGACCTGGACGACCGCGGTGAATTATGTGATCCTGTACAAATTGAGTGGCAGTGTGACGGCTAATATCAGTCGGGAGACATCGTTCGACCGATATCTGGGCACCGAGCGTAAGCGCACGCGCTGGACAATCGCGGGCTCGCATCGTCAAGAGTTCTCCGGCGGGTGGAAGATCGACGCCAGCGGCAGCTACCAGTCCGACGCTAGCTACTATCAGGATTATTCAGCCGATCTCGCGGATCGAACCAATCGCAACTTGCGTTCGGTAGTAAATTTCTCGAAACGGTTCAGCAAGACGGTCGCTCTGTCCGGATCGTTTTCGCACGAACAAAATCTTGATGCCCAGACCAAGACCGACCGGTTGCCGACGATGGGGATCTCGCTGCCGGTGATCAAGCCGTTCGGCAGCGGGCGAATCGATGACCAGGGGAAACTGGTGCCGCGCTGGTATAACAACCTGACTGTGGCGTATCGTCCGAGTATGACCAATTTCGCTTACAGTGCGGTGAAGGATTCAGTTATCGTTGATACGATCGGCACCGACACGCTGGGGGCGCCGGTGATCGTATATGACACGCTGTCGCGCGGCACGCGGAAGAAATACACTCGACTGGATCACGCGGTCTCGATGAATTTCCCGATGACGGTGGCGAAGTATTTCGTCTTCAATCCGAATTTCAACTACACCGAAAACTGGTTCAAGATTCATCGGACAGACCAATCGGATGCTGCCGGGATTAACGCGTCCAGACTGTACCGGACATACATATACACCACGGGAGTCTCGCTTTCAACCACCGTATACGGGACGGTGCGCCCGAATGTGTTTGGCCTTAAGGGCTTGCGGCAGGTGCTGATGCCGTCCGTCTCCTACGGCTATACGCCGAAGATCAACCGGTTCCCGATCCAGCGCGGCTTTGCGGGCGGCGGCGCCGGCAGCACCGCCAAGGTGTCAAGCTTGTCGGCATCGCTGGGTCAGATTTATCAAGCAAAGATCAAACAGGGGGAGTCGGAACGCAACCTTGACCTCTTCTCGCTGCAGTCGGGATTGTCGTATGATTTTGAGGATACGGTTAGGCACTTCTCCGACCTGACCACGATATTTCAATCACAAGTCCTGCCCCGAATTTCCATCAGCGGATCGATGGTTCATTCGCTGTACAAACCCGGCACCAACACGCTCAATCTACGCTCGCCGTACCTCGCGAGCTTTTCGATACTCTCGAGTATTACCATTGCCGGCAACCAGTTTCTATTCGATGAGCCGGTGCGAATCGAGCGTGGCGCCGACTCGGCAACACAGGTGGCCGCCGCCGGTCAGTCACAGGTGCGCCCCGGCGGGCAGCAGGGCTGGAGCATTCGCGTGGATTACGCTTATAGCGAGTCGGGCCGGGACCAATACTTCCAAAAGCAGAGTTCACTCAATCTGGCGGTCTTTTTCAACCTGACCCCGAATACCACAGTCACCTTCCGCCAGGCCTACGACCCGGTTTCGGGGCAGACGATCAACAGCCAGGTCGGCATCGTCCGACAGCTCCACTGCTGGACTGGCGAGTTCAGCTGGGTACCGGTTGGCTCCAACCGCGGTTATTCGTTCCGCCTGTATGTGACGGCAATTCCAGCGCTCAAGATTGACAACTCCAATACACTGGTTAACGGATCGCTGCTGCAGAACGCCATGCCTTAGGCCACGCCGAGATACTATTTTCGAATAGTTTATAATTGCATTTTTCAGTCGGTACCCCGACTATACTGACATCATGGCATCGCGAAAGAACAATCGGGGGCGGCAGACGGTTGGAGCTATTTTGCTCCTGCTGGCTCTGTTCGTGCTGGTGTCGCTCGTCACTCACAGGGCAATGGATGACCTGCGCATACAGGGGCAAGCCGACGGGGAAACGAACCCTTTTCAGGTGCACTTTGGCAATCAGGGCGGGATGATCGGCTCGTATCTGTCGTTCCTGCTGCTGTTTCTGATGGGTTGGCTCGCCTTTTTTGTGCCGTTCGGCCTGGCCTCGCTGGCGTTGGGCATGATTTCACGGGATTTTGCCCAGAAAATCCATCCCCGACTTTTCATGCTGTTTTTTGTCGGTATAGCCGTCAGCGTCATACTGAACGTCCAGCCGCTGGTGAACGAGAGCTTGGTGGAGCACTCGGATGCGATCGGGGGCTACCTCGGCTGGCTATTGACGCGGTTGTCATTAACGGTGATGGGAGAGAGCGGGACATATATCGCTTTCGGTGGTTTGGTACTTATCCTGTTGACACTCTATACGTTCATTACGCCGTTCCTGCTTGGCCGCCTGCGCAAAGCAGAGATACTTTCGCCTCTAAAGAGCATTTACCGGGTACCGTGGTCGTGGATCAAGGCCTTCTTCTCCTTCGGTTGGGCAAAGGGAATGTTCCGTCGCGAGAGGAAACCAAAAGATGTGGCCGTCTCTGAGACGGCAGTGCAGGTAGTTTCCAAACGTAAGGAAAAGGACTTGGCATCTGTGGCGGCCGGTGATGAGGAGCAGGAGGACCTGTTCGAGGAGTCGGAGCCGGACAAGAGTGGGCGCCGCAGGACAGTACTGAAGAAGCCCGCGCCGGTTCAAGTGCCATCGTTCAACTACACCTATCCAGGGCTTGACCTGCTTGACGCGAACCCGGATCAGGGACCATCGGTGTCGACCGAGGAACTGAATAACACCTCCAAGATGCTTAAAGAGACGCTTGAGACATTCGGCGTAAGCATTGAAGGCGCAATCGATAGATATCCCGGACCGATCATCACCCGGTACGAGTTCAAGCCGGGGGTGGGGGTGAAGGTCAACCAGATCGTGAATCTGGCTGACGATCTCGCTCTTGCTCTCAAAGCCAAAAGGATTCGAATTATCGCCCCGATTCCTGGCAAGGCGGCGGTCGGTATCGAAATCCCGAACCGAACTCCGCAACAAGTGTATCTGCGCGAAATTCTGGCATCGGAGGAGTTTAGCGATCCGAAACCGAGATTGCCGCTGGCACTGGGCAAGACGACGGCGGGCAAGCCGTTTGTCGCCGACCTCGCCAAGATGCCGCATCTTCTGATTGCGGGCGCCACCGGCTCCGGCAAGTCGGTCTGCATGAACGCGCTGATCACTTCGCTCATCTATCGCATGCACCCGATGCAAATTCGTTTTGTGTTTGTCGATCCGAAGATGCTCGAGCTGTCAGTCTACTCCGGTCTGCCTCAACTGGGGCGTCCGGTGGTGACGACCCCACGGCAGGCGGAGAAAGTGTTCGCCGATGCGGTAGTTGAGATGGAGAACCGGTATCGCCGTCTGGCGACGGCCTCGGTGCGGAATATTGAAGATTTCAACCGCAAGCAGCAGAAGGAAGAGGACAAGCTTCCGTATATCGTGCTGTTTGTCGATGAGCTGGCTGATCTGATGATGTCATCGACTTCATCAAAGACTGAAATGCTCATTACGCGGCTGGCACAGATGGCCCGTGCGGTCGGAATCCATCTGATTCTGGCTACGCAGAGGCCGTCGGTTGACGTCATAACCGGATTGATCAAGGCGAACTTTCCCGCCCGCATCGCGTTCCAGGTCGCCACAAAAGTCGATTCACGCACTATTATCGACGCCAATGGCGCGGAGAAATTGCTTGGCAACGGCGACATGCTCTTCCTGAGCACCGGGCAGCCGGAACCGACGCGCGTTCATGGGGCCTATATTTCCGGTACGGAGACGGATCGTCTCGTGGCCTTTATCAAGGAGCAGAATCTTCCCGCACTCACTCTGCAGGGGATCAGCCAAAATACGAGCGAAACTCAGGAGGCGGATGTCGACCTCGGCGACCCGCTGTTCCGGGAAGCGTGCGAGGTGGTGGTTCGTCACAAGCAGGGGTCCGTTTCATTATTACAGCGGCGCTTGGGAATCGGGTATCAGCGGGCGGCGCGGTTGATCGACAAACTGGAAGAGGCGGGAGTGGTTTCGCCTTTTGACGGCTCCAAGGCCCGTGAGGTAATTGTGGACAAGAGCTATCTCGATACCGTCTTTGGCCCGGCTGCGGCCGCTACCAGAGGGGAAGCCGAGAAGAACTAACTCCGGCATTTCCCCGTATAAGGTATCATGAGCTTGATTCTAAAATTAATCATTCCAGTTGCACTTATTTGCTCCAATTCAATCGCGGCCGACCGATTCGACGCGATCAAGAAAAAACTGGCCGATGCCGACTGCAGTTCATTCAAGTTTGTCAGCATTCTGTCTTCGAGCGTGTTCGATACCAAAGACTCGAGCCGGGGCACCGCCCAGATAGCGCACGATGGCCGGTACCGGATCAGTCTGGGTGCGGATATCTACGTGTGTGACGGCAAGTCGACATACAGCTACTCTCCTTCGACCAATCAGCTGGTGATCCAGCGGCTGGATTCGGGAAGCGCAGTCAACAAAGAGATATCGTTTCTTACGCGGCTGGACGAGTACTACACTACACAACCGGTCAAACCGAATCAGCAGTACAAATTGACGAGGAGGGCGGGACTCACGGCGGGCAATATACCCGACTCAATGCTGATTGTACTCGATGCCGGGAGGCAGCACATCGAGCGGATCGATTACGTCGATGTCAATGATGAACCGGTCAGCATTGTGCTGACCGATCAGAAGCTGAATATCAAGTGCGATGACCGCACGTTCGAGCCCGCTTTTCCCGACTCTGCCGAAACCGTGAAGCTCTAAAGCGATGCGCGTTTACATACAGAAGTTGGGCTGTCCCAAGAACGATGTGGACGCGGAATATATTGCGGGGCGCCTCGTCGACGACGGGCACGAAGTGGTTGCTTCGGCGGAACTCGCCGATGCGGTTATCGTCAACACCTGCGGCTTCATCCTGCCCGCGAAAGAGGAGTCCATCAACGAAATCCTGAGATTGGGACAGTTGAAGAAGGCCGGTGTCTTTCAGCGGCTGTACGCGACCGGCTGTCTTTCGCAGAAGCATGGCGATGAAATGCTCAAGGGGATGCCGGAGTTGGACGGCGCGTTCGGGCTCGGCGCGCTCGACGCGCTGGCCAAAACCATTGGGTCCGGGGCCGTCAACAAAAAGACGTTCAAGACCGAGTCGCGGCATCTCGGCTACATGGAGTGGCGGGACCGGTTCTTATTTGACTCGTTGCCTTATGCGTATGTGAAGATATCGGACGGATGCGACCGGGCGTGCAGTTACTGCACTATTCCGTCGATACGGGGCCGCTACCGGAGCCGTCCGCTGGCATCGATTGTCCGGGAAGCGGCGCATCTGGCAGCCAACGGGAAGAGGGAACTGATTCTTGTGTCGCAGGAGGCGACGATGTGGGGGACGGAGTTGCCGGGATCCGCGACTGTCATCGATCTGTTGCAGGCGCTCGATCGAGTGTCCGGTATCGAATGGATCAGATTGATGTACCTTCACCCCGCTGCTCTCACCGACGAACTGATAGACTACATGGCTGCGCCGGGGAACAAAACTCTGGCGTATTTTGATCTTCCTTTGCAGCATGTCAATGATGATATTCTCAAGCGCATGCGCCGCACGGTCGGCCGGGCCGGTATCGAACGGATGCTGGATCGAATCCGGATGGCAGCGCCGCACGGGACTTTGAGAACGACCTTTATAGTCGGTCTCCCTGGTGAGACCGAAAGACGATTCGGCGAACTGGTGGAGTTCATGGAAAGGTGGAAATTTGACCGGCTGGGTGTATTTCCGTATTCGGCTGAAGCGGGGACACCGGCCCAACGGATGCCGGGTCAGGTGCCGGAGCGTGTCAAGAACGAGCGGGTTGATATCGTCATGTCGCGGCAAAGAGAGTACGCGTTGGCTCAGAATGAACGGTTGACTGGGACAACGGTGGAAGTGTTGATAGATTCGGTTTCGGAAGGTGAGGCAATCGGACGCACGCGCGCCGACTGCCCGGAAATCGATCAGGAAGTTCATATCACCGGCGACGGGCTCGCGGTCGGCAGCATCTGCCGAGTGCGCGTCGAGGCGGCCGACGGGTATGATCTTCGCGGGACACCGGCAAAGGAGCAGCCATGATCCATATTGAAAAACTGGGAGTATATCTGTCGCGTCCGGTTGCGTTCATCGTGGTCGTCATCTATCTTCTCCAGTCGGCGTTACTGGTCTATCTGGTCAACGAGAAATTCGACCTCGAAAAGCAGGTGAATTTTCAGCAGAAGCGAATCGCGGAACTTGAGGAAAAGCTTCAGCTGTACAAGGTGATCGAGGATTTCCAGATCGGGTTCACGCAGGAAGAGACCGGCCAGCTAACGAGCGTCATATACGAAGAGAGCAAGAAATATCATTACGACCCGCTGTTTCTCGTGGCTGTGATTGTCACCGAATCATCGTTCAAGAAGCATGAAGTGTCCGACAGCGGGGCGGTCGGGCTGATGCAGTTGCGATCGCTGGCGGGTTCGTCGGTGGCGGATGTCGCCGGCGTGCCGTGGAAAGGCAAGCAGACGCTCATGCAGCCGGAGGCGAATATCAAGCTCGGCTGCGCGTACCTGTTCGGTCAGATACTGAAGTTCAAAGACGTCAAGAAAGCGCTGGTGGCGTATAACGTGGGAGAGACGAAACTCCGCGGGCTCATGAAGGAAAATAAGCCAATGCCCCGTGCCTATCTCAACAAGATTGCGGAGTTGTACAAGAGCTTGAAGGAGACCTATACGCTTGACTCGTAAACAATTGGGATTGACCGTACTTATCGTGGCGCTCGGTTCGCTGGCGCTGGTTGCCGGATGCGGCGGCAGCAAGACCAAAGCGGTTCTTTCAGCGCAGGAGGGCTTTCGTGTCGGCAAAGATCGCTATGATCACAAGAAGTACCTTCGTGCGATCGAGGCATTTCAACAGGTGATCTACAATAATCCGGGCGATCCGATTGTCGATACGGCCCAGTACTATCTGGCGCTCTCATACTTCGGTGAGAAGGATTATGCGCTCGCGTCGGTTGAGTTTAATCGCCTCGTACTGAACTATCCGGGCTCGGTATATGCCGCCCAGTCACAATTCATGCGGGCGGTGTGCACGTTCGAAAATACACCAAGGAATTCCGGGCTTGATCAATCGGAACTGGGGGAGGCGATCAGCCAGCTCGAGGATTTTATTGTCGAGCATCCCGAATCCGAACTGGTCCCCGACGCAAACAAATACCTGCTGCGCGCACGTAACCGCGAGGCCAGGCGCTTCTATCAGGCGGCAGTCGTCTACACAAGGATTGGCGCACCGGCGGCAGCCAAGATCTACTATCAAAAGGTGGTCGATGACTATACCGGTAGCGAATACGCGCCGATGGCGACTTTCGGCATAGCGGAAGAGGATATGAAACTCAAGGCCTACGACGAAGCCCGCCGCCGGTTTGAGAATTTTGTGACGGTCTATCCCGATCACCGGCTGGCGCCGAAGGCAAAGAAGCGGGCTGCCGACGCGGCCTTTGATGCCGCGAAGCTGGCGATGAAGAAGGCGGATTATGCAGGAGCCAGCGGCAAGTTTGAAACGTTCAAAAAGGACTTCCCGAACGACAGCCGGGTGAAGAAAGCAGATCAGTACCTGCAGGAGATTGCCGGCAAAACAACGTCGGCAGCACCCAAAGCCGATGCCAATTCCTGATAACGGCGAGAAGTGGGGGATTTTCGGCGGGGCTTTCGATCCCGTGCACAACGGCCATCTGACACTGGCCCGGGAGATTCGGCTCAACGCGCATCTTGACGGCATTCTGTTTGTGCCGTCCTTTGTTCCTCCACGCAAGGTTCAGGGATGTGTGGCGTCGTTTCAGCACAGATTCGCGATGCTGGGGCTGGCAACGGCGGATGACAAGCGCTTCGGCGTGACCGATATTGAGTCCGAGCGTGACGAGCCGGGGTACACCCTGCACACTGTTCGCGCCCTCAAAAAGAGATTCCCGGGCACGGCCCTTTCATTCATTATTGGGGCGGACCTGTTGACGGAAATTGAGACCTGGTTTGAGGCAATGGAGATAATTAAGGAAGTCCCGATTATTGCCGGGACGAGACCGGGCGCGGCCTTGAAAACGCCGGCCGGTCTTCCCTCGGGTGCTGTCTCGCTGGTGCCGACCTCGCCGGTCGATTTGGCCTCACACGATATCAGAGCGCGAATAGCCGCCGGGATCACGCTACAGGAACTGTCACGTATGATGCCGCCGGTGGTTGCGCAATACATTCTGGATGAGGGGCTGTACCGGTGAGTAAGTCGGGCAACTGCATCTTCCTGATAGACGGCTCGGCGCTGGTGTACCGGTCCTATTTTGCCTTCATTCGCAACCCGCTGATCAATTCCAAAGGGGAGAATACATCCGCGACGTATGGCGTAATTAACGCGCTTCTGCGGCTCATCAAGGAAGAAGAACCGGACTATCTGGCGATCGTGTTCGATACCAAGGCGCCGACATTCCGGCACGAAAAGTATGAGGAATACAAATCGACGCGGGCAAAAATGCCTGACGAACTGGTGGAGCAATTGCCGCGCGTACGGGAAGCCGTGGACGCGCTCAATATCGCCCGATTCGAGATGGAGGGGTACGAGGCCGACGACATTATCGGAACGATGGCAAAGCGGGCCGCGGCCGACGGCTACGATGTCTGGTGTGTGACCGGCGATAAAGACTATTTCCAACTGGTTACGGACAGAATTCACGTCTACATCCCCAGAAAGAGCACGGAGGCGCCGGAGCGTCTGGGGCGGGAAGAGGTCAAGGCAAAGTTCGGGGTCTACCCGGAGTTAGTTATAGACAAGCTCTCGCTCATGGGGGACAGCTCGGACAACGTACCCGGCGTGCCGGGAGTGGGACCGGTGGCTTCCGACAAGCTGCTGGCGGAGTTTGGCTCACTTGACGAGATTCTCGCGCACACGGATCGCATCAAGGCGAAGGGTGTGCGGGAGAAGATTGAAGCGAACCGGGAACTGGCTCTTCTCTCGCGCGAACTTGTCACTCTGCATACCGATGTGCCCCTGGAATTCGATTTGACCAAGCTCAAGCGCCGGCCGGTCAATTACGAGGCGGCAAGAAAGCTGTTTCTCGAATTGGAGTTCAGGACGCTGCTCTCTCAGCTGGCAGAAGGGAAAGCGGAGCCGGCTCAGACGGAACTCATGCCGCAAGGCAGCCGGGAGTACCGTTACACCACGGTCAATTCGATCGTGCAGCTGCAAGAACTGGTCAGGGAGTGGGGCACGCTCAAGGAAATCGCTGTCGATACTGAGACTACTTCGCTTAATCCGCTGGAAGCAAAATTGGTCGGAGTCTCCATCAGCACCGGGGCAGGGGTCGGCTATTACCTTCCCTTCGGGCACTCTTCGGACGGCACACAGAATCTGCCTTGGGGTGAGAGTTTGAAATTGCTGAAGCGGGTCATGGAAGATGCGTCGGTACAGAAAGCCGGTCAGAATATCAAGTACGATTATCAGGTGTTGCGTAACCTCGGCATAGAGGTGAATCCGATATCGTTCGACACGATGGTGGCATCGTATGTGATCGACCCCTCGAGCCGGCAGCACTCGCTTGATTACATGGCGCTGAAGTATTTCGACCACCGCATGCAGCCGATCACCGATTTGATAGGCAGCGGCAGGAATCAGCGCACGTTCGACACGGTGTCGGTGAAGGACGCCACCTACTATTCGTGCGAGGACGCCGACTACACGTACCGTCTTCGCGGGGTTCTGGCCCCCAAGCTCGATGAGTACGGGCTGAACAGTCTCTACTATGATATCGAATTGCCGCTCATCAAGGTCCTGGCCTCCATGGAGCGGGAAGGGGTGCGAATTGATGTGCCGTTTCTGTCTCAGCTTTCGGACCAGATGCAGGAGAGGTCCGACCAATTGACGGAAAAGATCTACAAGATCGCCGGCACGGAGTTTAACATCAATTCGACTCAACAGTTGTCCCATATTCTGTTCGAAAAGCTCCGCCTGCCGACCAAGGGGAAGACGGCCAAGAAGACGGGTTTTTCCACCGATGTCTCGGTGCTTGAAGAATTGTCCAAAGTACATGAATTCCCGCGCNTGATCCTGCAGTTCCGGCAGGTACAAAAACTCAAGGGCACGTATGTTGATGCTCTGCCGCGGCTGGTCAACGCACAGACNGGCAGGGTGCACACGTCGTTNAACCAGACGATTGCGGCNACCGGCAGATTGTCCTCGACCGATCCCAATCTGCAGAATATCCCGGTTCGGACAGATGAAGGAAAGGAAATCCGGAAAGCATTTATCCCGCGGGACAGGGATCACGTTCTGCTGGCGGCCGACTATTCACAGATTGAGCTCCGCATTCTGGCGCACTATTCTGGAGATAAGGGCTTGATCGAGGCCTTCAGGCGCAACGAAGATGTTCATGCCCGCACCGCAGCGGAGGTATTCGGGGTCGACATCAAGGATGTTACGCCCGCGCAGCGGCGGGTGGCGAAGACCTGCAATTTTGCCATCATTTACGGCGTGACTGCGTACGGTTTGACTCAGCAGACCGACCTGACAGTCGAACAGGCAAAACAGTTCATCGACACCTATTTCGCCCGTTATCCCGGCATCAACGGCTATATCGAATCGACCAAAAAGTATGCGCGCGAGCATGGTTATGTCACCACGCTCTTCAACCGTCGACGGTACCTGCCGGAGATCAACGACAAGAATTTCAGTGTCCGGCAGTTCGCCGAGCGGACAGCGATCAACACGCCGATTCAGGGGACNGCGGCGGATATCATCAAGATNGCCATGATTGATATACATAAGAAACTGGCCGCCATGAAGTCGAGGATGATCTTGCAGGTGCACGATGAACTGGTGTTCGACGTGCGCACCAATGAGCTTGNGGCGGTTCGGGAAATTGTTGCCACCGGCATGGAGCGCGCCGCCAAGTTGAAAGTAGCGCTGGTTGCAGACATAGGTGTGGCTGACAACTGGTTGGACGCCAANTAGGGCAACTATGAAGATCGGTCTGACAGGTCAGATTGGGGCAGGGAAATCGACGATCGCCGAAGTGTTCAAATGCAAAGGCGCGGTAGTCATTGATGCCGACGCCATCGGTAAAGATGCAATTAGGGACAATGCTGTTCTTCTGCGGCGATTGGCCAGGAGATTTGGCAAAGATATTGTTAGAGCTGACGGCGCGCTGAACACGTCGCGACTGGCAAGAGCGGCATTTGCCTCTGTTGAATCCACCGCGGCTCTCAATCGCCTGGTTCATCCGTATCTACTCAAAGAGTTGCACCGGCAAGTTCGTCGCGCGCTCAAGTCCGGTGCAGTTGTGGTTGTCGACGCGGCGCTGCTTCACTATTGGGGACTCGAAAAGCAAATGGATATCACGATTGTCGTAACGGCGCCCCGTGAAACCCGCCTTCGACGAATGGAAAAGCGGGGCATCCCGCGGGCTGACAGTTCAAGACGTGACCGCAGTCAGCTGTCATTTGCGGAAATGAGAAGACGCTCCGACGTTGTCATTCGCAATTCAGGCACGCCGCGAGAACTTCGCCAAAAGGCCGTCGCCGTGTGGGATAGATACGTCGCTCCCGTCATTGACACAAAGACGTGACATGGCGTTATTAGTGCATGCTTGATAACGCGTCACGGTTGATGTTCGGGACAAAATGACGTATGCCGCTAGTTGATTCACACGCCAATCAGGTCATTCGGGATTATTCGATCGACCAGCTGAAGGAACGCGCCAATTATATGCGCGGGCTGAATCTGACCGCTTTGTGCTCGGCCGGGTCCGGTCATTCGGGCGGTACGCTGGGGGTGATGGATATTGCAGCAGCGCTCTATCTGAAAGTAGCACGGCATGACCCGAAGCACCCTTCATGGGACAATCGCGACCGCATGATCTGGTCTGCGGGGCACAAAGCGCCGGCTCTCTATACGGCTCTGGCGGTCAGCGGTTACTTCGATGAAATCGAACTGGCCAAACTGCGGATGCTCGGATCACCATTGCAGGGACACCCTCACCGCCTTGACCTTCCGGGGGTCGAAATCTCAAGCGGTTCTCTTGGACAGGGCTGCTCGGTAGCCGTGGGGGTGGCGCTGGCGGCCAAACTGAACAAGGCCGACTATCGCGTGTTCGTCGTCTGCAGCGATGGCGAACATCAGGAGGGCTCCGTCTGGGAAGCGGTAATGGCCGGGGCGCATCACCGACTCGACAACCTGGTTTTCATTGTCGATCAGAACCGCCTGCAGATCGACGGTCCCGTGGCGGACGTCCTGAATATCGAACCGCTTGCCGAGAAGTACCGGTCATTCGGCTGGCAGGTGATGGAAGTTGACGGTCACAATATGGCCGAGCTGGTGACCAATCTCGAAAATGCGCGCAATCAGAATGTGTCCGGGAAGCCGACCGTGCTCATTTGCCGGACGATTAAGGGCCGCGGCGTCACATTCATGGAAAACGTGGTCGGCTGGCACGGCAAGCCGCCGAACCGGGAGGAACTCGATGTCGCTCTGCGTGAGCTTGGACTGACGCGCAGAATTGATGTCGAGCGCTTTCTCAACCACGGCAAAGAGTACCAGCATGAAGTTGAGGCGGACCTCGAAAAAGAGATGCCAAAGTACTCGCGTTCTTACTGGTGGAATGCTGCTGATGCCATGAAAGTCGAGATGCAGCCGACCCGAGTCGGGTTTGGCCGGGCGCTCGACAAATTCGGTGATGACGAGCGGATTGTCTGCATCGGCGCCGACATCTCCGATTCGATCTGCATCTCCGACTTCCACAAGCAGCATCCGGAGCGAAAGAGCCGCTTCATTTCGGTCGGGATTGCCGAGCAGAACGCCACGACCATTGCGGCCGGGCTGGCAAAAGAGGGCAAGATTCCGGTCTTCGGGACCTACGGTGTATTTGCATCGGCTCGCAATCTCGACCAGTTGAGGGTGTCCGTCTGCTACGGGAATTTCAATGTGCTGGTAGCCGGGGCTCACGGCGGCATATCGGTCGGACCCGATGGCGCTACGCACCAGGAATTGGAAGCACTCTTTCAAATATGCGGCTTGCCGAACATGCATGTCGGAGCACCCTGTGACGCGATTGAAACGGAGAAGATGACCCGCGCACTGCTGTTCGAGGTGGTGGGTCCGAAATATCTTCGCTTTGCGCGTGAGGCGACGCCGATGGTGACCTCGGAAGCTACGCCGTTCCGTTTTGGGGAGGCCAATATCATTCGGTTTCGAAGTGAAGGCGAGCATTTCAGAGACGCGTTTGAAACCCGGCTTGCGGGGAAGTATCTCGATGAGCACGAAGATCTGACGATCCTTTCCTGTGGCCCAGAACTGGCCGAGGCCATGCGGGCGGCATACATACTCAAGGCCGAGCATGATATTGAGACACGGATTATTAACATGCACACCGTCAAGCCAATAGACCGCGAGGCCGTTATGCGCGCCGCGCGCGAGACACGCGCGGTAATCACCGCAGAAGAACATCAGGTCGGGGGCTTGGGAAATCGGGTGGCGGGTATTATATTGGAGGCGCAGAAGCCGGACAACAAGCCGGTCAGGTTCGCGATGATCGGTGTCGGAGATCGTTTCGGAGAATCCGGACGTCCCTGGCAATTGATCAGAAAGTACGGCCTGTCGGCCGAGCATATTGCGGAAAAGGCGATTGAAGTTCTGGGCATAAAGTAAGGAATCAGTGAATGCAATACACCGAACGCATCAAGCGGCTTGAATCCGAAGGCGCCTATGTAGTGCTGGCCAAGGCCAAAGCACTGGAACGGCAGGGGAAGTCGATAATTCATTTGCAAATTGGCGAGCCGGATTTTGACACTCCCAAAAATATCATCGATGCCGCCGTGAAGGCGATGCAGAACGGCCAGACGCACTACGCGCCATCGGCCGGCATCCCCGAGGCACGCGAAGCGGCAGCCGAATACCTGAGCAAGACGCGCGGGATTAATATAGTCCCGGAGCAGGTCGTGGTTATGCCGGGCGCCAAGCCGTTCATCTATTCCGCGATCATGGCACTGGTCAATGAAGGGGACGAAGTTATTGTCCCGAATCCGGGTTATCCGCCCTACCGTTCAATTGCGAAGTTTGTTGGAGCCAAACCGGTGCCGGTGCGGCTGCGGGAAGAGAACGATTTCCGATTCAGTATCGACGAGTTTCGTTCGCTGATTACGCCCCGCACCAAGATGGTGGTGCTGAATTCGCCGTGCAATCCGACCGGCGGTGTGCTCACGCCTGAAGATCTCGAAGCAATCTATGCTGCGGCAAAGAAACATGATCTCTGGATCCTGTCGGACGAGATCTATTCGCGCCTGGTGTATGAAGGGGAGTTCCATTCCATTGCATCGGTTCCCGGAGCCATGGAGCGGACGATTTGTATGGACGGCATGTCCAAGACTTACGCGATGACCGGCTGGCGACTCGGCTTTGCGGCCATGCCCAAGACACTCGCCGAATACTTCTTCACGCTGGCAATCAACAACTTCTCCACGACGGCGACTTTTTCGCAATGGGGAATGGTCGAAGGTCTGCGGGGTCGGCAGGATGCCGTGGACAAGATGATTACGGAGTTTCACCGGCGGCGGGATATTATTGTCGATGATCTCAATTCCATTGAAGGCATTACGTGCAAGAAGCCTCAGGGTGCCTTTTATGCCTTCCCGAATATCACCGGCACCGGACTCAGTTCAGAGGAGTTTGCGGACAAGATGCTTAATGAAGCCGGTGTGGCGTGCCTCTCCGGCACCGCCTTCGGCGAGTATGGCGAGGGATACATAAGATTCTCCTACGCCAACTCGGTAGAGAACATCAAGGAGGCCATGAGCCGGATTAAGAAACTGCTCAAAGGAGTGCGGACCCGGTAGACGGTTTCGCCAGTTGCTGGCACCACCGGCCGCCCGCAGTTCTCGAGAGCGAGGCAAGTTTTAATTGAATTCCATCAGCGAGCGCATACCTTGACGGTATGCGCTTTGCGTTTGTCGCTACGAATCTTCTCGACCTCTGGGCGGAACCGCGCTTCAATTCGGAGCGCTCCAGCCAGCTATTCTTCTGCGAACTACTGACCATTCATGACGAGCAGCAGGGCTACCTGCTTGCAAAGCAGGCGGACGGTTATACCGGCTGGGTGGACAAGCGGCACGTGGTCGAGATCGACGAAAGCGCTTACAAAGCATATTCCGCCGGACCGAAGTCCGTCGTCAAAACGCCTCAATCCATCATTCTTGACGCCAAAAGGACAAAGACCCCGCCGCACTTTCTCTTCTACGGTACATACGTGAGAGCGGTGAGGAATTCAAAGGAGATGGTCATCGTTGCATTGCCGGACGGCGCAAAACGCACAATCAAGTCCAGTGCAATTACGCCTGTTAAGAGTCGGACGCGCGACAGAGTCACCGGTGCCATGCTGGTCGCCGAAGCCCGGCGATTTCTCGGCGTGCCCTATCTCTGGGGCGGCGTGTCGCCGGCCGGTTTCGATTGCAGCGGACTGGTGCAGACAATTTGCCGTCGATTCGGTCTATATGTCCCCCGGGATACCAAAGATCAGCTTGCGGCAGGAACGGAAGTTCCGCGTAAGCAGGTCAAGACAGGGGATTTGTTGTTTTTCAAACGGCATGTCGGGTTTGCAGTCGACCGGGACAAAATCATTCATGCGTCCGTAGGCGGTTCCGGGGTTCGCGTCAATTCGCTTCAGCCCGGTCTGGCGGACTATCGCGAGGACCTCGATCGGGATTTCAATCAAGCACGGAGATTACTGTAATGCGGATAGACGTGGTCAGTGTGGACCTTCCACTGAAGAAGAAATTCGCCATATCCAAGGGGTCCGCTGTCATTAAGACGAATATTCTGACGATACTTGGCGAACGCTATTGCGGCGAAGCGGCCGGATCGGTGGCATACGGGCCATCGCCGGACGTTATGGAATCCGACCTGCTAAAAGGAGCCGCGGCACTCGGACAAGCTCGCAAGATTACTCCCGAAGCGTTGGCCATGGTGGATTCGCTGTCCATTGGCTCCAACGCCCGTGCCGCGCTGATGGGTATGGCGGTGAATGCGCTATCCGGTGATTCGGGGAAACTACCCTGGGAGGTACTCGGTCTTGATTCCCCCGGGCGAATACGGACCTCCGTGACATTCGCGCTCCTTGATCCCGCGACAACCGTCGAACGCGTGATTTGCAGCCCGCAGTCAATAGTGAAAATCAAAATGGGGGATTCCCACGACGAGGCGTTGCTGGACCTCTTGAAGCATGTTCGGGGCAAGGAAATTCGTGTTGACGCCAACGGCGGATGGAGCGTGGCGCGGGCGGAAGAAATGATTGCGCAGTTGGCAAAGATCGGTGTGAAGATAATTGAGCAGCCGACGGCAGAGGAATTTGTCGCGGAGTGGCCCCGATTGAAAGGTGCGCACCGGCAGGTTGAACTGTTCATGGACGAGGGGATGAACACGCGGCGTGATGTCGAAGAATTCAATTCATCCGTCGACGGTATCAATATCAAGATGGCCAAGAGCGGGGGGATACTCGAGGCGGTTCGGATGGCCCGGGCGGCGAAGAAAGCCGGGAAGAAAGTGATGCTTGGCTGCATGGTAGAGTCGTCGATCGGCATTGCGCCGGCCATGTACATGGGCTCGCTGGCGGATTACTTCGACCTCGACGGGCCGCTTCTTCTGAACCACGATATAGCCGACGGACTCACCTATCGCTCGGACACAATTACGGTCGGCAAAACAATTGTCGGCGGACCGGTATTGAGGCAGGATGTCATACCGAAGCAGACAAATCGTTAGCGTCCTGATTATCGGCTTCGTGCTGGCGCTGGCTGGATGGCAATCGGTCCTCGCTCAGCCCGACAGCGTGGTTATCGTGTACCCGAAGGCCGACCAGACACTCGCTGCTGTCGATTCGACGTATATCATAGGTCACATCCCTGACCGCCTCGTTCCGCAGTCCGCCGATCTGGTAGTCAGAGTCAACGGTCTCGAGTTTGCGGTCCATCCGGCCGGAGGATTCCTGGCGTGGATTCCACTTTCGCCCGGCAAATTCGCCGTTCAGGTCTACTGCTTTAGCAAGAAGCGAGTGCCTAAAGCGACGACGGCCGGCACAAATAGTCTGGCCTCTGGCCTTATCAATGTGACCGTGCCGCAACCGCTGAAATCGATTGCCGAAGATTCGCTCGCCATCGTTGGCGATTACCAGCCGCCGGCGGGGGATCTGGCCCTCAGTTCCGGGCAGATGCTGGAGGTGCGTTTCCACGGGACGCCGAAATGCCAGGCGTGGTTCTCGATTCCGGGAGTGGTCGATTCGGTGCCGATGAGTGAGTTGTCGCCAAGGAAGCAGCCCTATTGGGGCGAAGCATTGTTTGGAGTCGGGGCAGTGCCGGAATCACTCATGATTACAGGCATCTATTCTGGTTATTACGTGATTCCGTCCGCCGTTCGAGTCGACAGCACCCGAATCAAATATCATCTCAGCTTTTCAAAGCACCGTCAGTTAAAGGAACCCAGCACACCCATCAGCCGGGAAAGCGGCTATCGGATTACGCTCAACAGCAGCCAGTATCCGTTCACGGTCCGGTTTACGGATTCGGTTCAGGTCATTCGTGAGCGGCCGATGGCCGGCTACAACATTCTGTATCAGCCGAAAGGTGTGGAAGCGCTCGCGGTTGGATCCGAGGGGGACTGGTACCGGCTGAGGTTGTCGGAAGCCCAGTTCGGGTATGTCAACAAATCGGCGGTGGAGCATCTGCCGTTCGGCGTGTTTCCGCCGATGTCACTGCTCAAGTCGATCCGCACCTACGGGTTCGCCGACAGCGTGCGGCTTGAAATTCCGCTCGGCGCCATGCATCCGTTCAAGGTGCTCGAGGATGACCCGCGTGATTTTCGTCTGCAACTGTTCGGCGTTATTTCCAACACCGACTGGATCCGCTATGATTTTGGCGACTCACTCATTGAACTCGTCACCTGGGATCAGCCGGAAGAGGGTGTCTATGAGCTTCGCATCAAGCTGAATCACGACCTCTGGGGCTACGACTGCAGTTATCAAGGCGCGACATTCTGTCTGACTTTCCGCAAGCCGCCGTCCGATGTGCGGGATGTGCGGGGGAAAGTGATAGTGCTCGATCCGGGACATTCCACCGACCCCGGCTCGACCGGCCCGACCGGGTATACCGAGTCCGAGGCAAATCTGGCGCTGGCGAAAGCGGTACAGGAACTGCTGGCGGTGCGTGGGGCGAAAGTCGTGCTGACCCGGTCCGACATGCGGGACCTTCCGCTGGCCGAACGCCCCGCAATTGCGAAAGCGAACCGGGCGGACCTGTTCGTATCGATTCATAACAACGCCCAGCCGGACGGCGTGAATCCGTACCGGAACAACGGCGTGTCGACCTATTACTATCACCCGCATTCGCTGAAGCTGGCCAGAGCGGTGCAGAAGCAGATGATCGAACAGACGGAATTGCCGGATTACGGCCTGTATTTCGGCAATCTGCATGTGGTGCGCCCAACCCAGTATCCGGCAATACTGGTCGAATGCGCGTTTATTATCATTCCGGAGCAGGAAGCGCTGCTCAAGAGCGATCGGTTCCGCAAGCAAGTGGCAAAGGCGATCACGAACGGTATCGAGTCATTTCTCGAGGAGTATGATAATGGGAAATGAAGGCGGTGGCGAAAGCAAGAAACCGCAGCAACCCTATTGGCTGATCTATCTCGGCATTCTTCTGGCCGGACTCCTCATGCTCGGCCATGCCGCCCATTTTACTTCGATTACGCGAATTCCGGCGAAGCTTGCTATTGGGCTATTGTATTCAGCGTTCGCGTTGTTCGTCGGAAATGGCAGACCAAGCGGGTTTATCGGCACCGCCATACTCTGGGCAGCGATCATCATCTCATTTCTGGTTTGATGCCGCCAAATGAAAAGCCCCCGCGCGGTGCGGGGGCCGACTACACGACACTTCACAGTCAATCGTGAACTTCAGTCTTTGTTCGCCTGAGCTTTCTTTTTCATCTGGTCGCGTTTGGCGGCCCGCTCCTTCTTCTTGTTTTCCTTGGGCGGGGCGTTCTTGATATCCTTGCTTATCGTAGTGAACGAACGGCCGTTGCATCGGGCTTTCACAACCTCTTCCGGCGATACTTTATAGTATCCGGATATGAAGCGCAGGTTGACGAGATTGATGACGTCCTCATCATCGAGTACGATCTTCTTCCATTCACTCTTGCCGTGGCGCTTATAGTGGCCGTAGGCCTTCCCGTAAGGCGGTCCGGGGTCAAAAGAGAGCGGCACGTAAAACATGGCCGGGCTCATGCCGTAATGAACGGCGATTTCGCACCAGGTCTTGTGCAGACGGCGAAGCTGAAGGATCGCTTCGGGACGGATGCCGGTTCGCTGCGAGATATACAGTACCACCGAGATTTCATCGTCGGGAATGCGCTCGTCGCGGACATACCTCACATCGGCTTGTGGTGCCTTGAAGAATTCGCCGACTTCGAGGTAAAAACCCTTCAGCCCGTCGTCACCGATCGAGGCGCCGATATTCACATCGGCCCGCGTAGAACTGGCNGACCAGAGACAAAAACCGAGNAGGGCNNCAATCAGGATTGGGTATTTGCGCATAAATNCATCCTCTTTCTGGTTCATACACACGTTATCGGCATTTCGACGAATCAAATTGAACGGAAATNCCGGCGCGTGACGCNTCCTAATATTATGGNCGGCAATANATTAGCGGGTCAGCNCCNGNTCGNCNCNGGTCTGACATTAAGCCGGTTGGGGCAGCGCGTCGATTTTGGAGGCCAGAATGAAGTCGTTTTCGTGCAGGCCACCGATTGCGTGCGTCCAGATGGTGAAATCGACCCGGCTGTAATGAACGCAGAAATCGGGATGATGCCCCTCAGATTCGGCGATCTCTTCGACCTCGCGCAGGAACGCCATCGCCGCGCGAAAATCCTTGAAATGGAAGGTCCGCTGGAGCGACTTAACAATCTGGTCGCCGGTTTCGACCGCCGCCACGCGCCACCTTGGCACCTGTGCGAGAAGCGCGGCGATCTGTTCATCATTCAGCGGGGCGATCCCCCCTTCACAGGGGACACAGTGTTTTTTGGTCAGTGGTTCAGACAAGAAAGCAACTCCATGATGTATTACTTTATTAAATCAGAACACCGGTTCCTGCGCCTTTGTGCCCGACTGAACCGCTGCGGCGCTGCACCGATTCTCTTTCTCGCATGTCAGAGGCAAAGTGCTCCATTTATTGCCTTGACACTAACGACAATTGGTAGTTAATTGTTGGCATCCCAAGAGCACACACTGACAGAACCTAGCATCTTTGCCTGACACCCGGATTGGTCGTCGGTTTCATGAGCGGTCTGGAGCGGTGACGCCAATCATCGCACGGCCCCCGAAATAGGACGATTGGATGGAGCGCAAAGCCCTGTGAAGCTGCGCTTTAAAGGTAGACTACACTTTGAGAAGGAGGACCCCATGCGCCACCCAAGGCCGATCTGCGTGCTCACAAGCACCACTATCACTCTACTGATTTTGCTGACATTGTTACTAGTCCCTGCCGAGAACATCGATGGACAGACCGCACAACAGAAAGCCGATCAGACGCCGGTACAAACGTCGACACCAGCAAGCGTTGTAGATGACGGAGCGCCTCAAACGGGGAGAGCCGGGCTTGCCCCTGTTGGTGCCACGTCGGCAGCCGTTGACTCGAGAGGAGCATTAGTGGCCAGGACATGGCGGGATGGCTTGTCCAATGCCGTCATGGGACGCACGGTGGCAGTGAATCCACCCACCATCCCGGCACAAAGCGCGGGAGTTCACTTTGCTTACATAGCACGGGTTGCTGCGGCCGGCACCAATAACAAGTGGGGCTACTCCTGTTATGATCCTATTACGGGCACCTTTCCGCTCGGTCTCGGACAGATTGTTGTGCAGGATACTGCCTTTGCAGGTATTCAGGGCGGTCGAGACCCGAAGATTGTGGTCGATCCCGACGGCGGTAAGGCGATTCTGATCGGGTACGATTGGGGGGAGAATATAGCGACGTACCCGGATACATTCGCTGTGCACGTGGCGTTTGACTCGGCTCGCATGGCCGGGCGCTTCGGAACCGTTTCGCAAGGATCGCGAATGCCCGATTCAATCAATCAGAAGGGAAATTTCTTCACCTATTGGAAGAGCAACAACCTCTGGCCTCGGTCTGATATCAGCATCGTTGGTCTGGACACGATTATATACCTGACTACCCAGGGAGGGGCCTACAGTCTCAGTGACAGCTATCAGACGCTGAAAGTATTCCGAAAGATCGGAAAGGCGGCTCCGGGAATCGACAATTCGTGGACCCTGGTATACGTTGACACTGGCGCAGGGTATGACGCGGCTGATATTGCCTGCGACCAAAATTCAAGTCGAGTCGGCATCGGGTGGACGAGGTACACCGGCGCCGACGTGTCGCTCTTCGACGTGTGGGTGGCCACGTCGCCGACCGGTGCATCCGGTACCTGGACTGCGACCAACTTGACCAACACGACCTCGTCATCGCTTTATAGACCGTGGATCGAAGCCGATGTATTGATGGACTCCGACGGCTATCTGCACGTAGTCTGGAACACACAGGACACGCTGGGTTTAAAAGTCAGTTCATATTGTAACAAAGTACTTCACTGGTCGGAGCGGGATCCTGGTAACAAGCACATCGTATACGATGCTACGTATCCTTCGTCAAGTTCGTGCGGCATGGCGGGCTTCAATGTAAATCAGGCCGGTCGGTACAGTCTTGCGGAATGCGAGGGACGATTGTACCTCACATTTTACGGTGCCAACGACCCCAACCTCGGACTCACCGACGACTGTGCGCGAAATTACACCTACTATGTTCATAAAGGAAATGCCGAAATTTACCTTTCAATATCCAGGGACCTGACCGGCTCGCGATGGTGCAAACCATTAAATCTGTCCAACAGCTACACGCCAAACTGTGACTCCGGCAATTGTGCTTCCGACATTGACGCCAGTCTCTCCAAATTCGGCACTCGTGATGCCGATTATGCCGGACCGGTTGACTGGACCAATGCCGTGACATATGATCCGAGCGGCTCGTACACGGGCGAATATTTCCTTCATCTTTTCTATTTAACAGATCGCTTTCCGAGCAGGGCTTATTCGACCAGCACGCCAACGCCCAGGCCCTGGACGCTCAATGATCTGCGATGGATTAGACTGGCCTGTGCTGCTCCGGTCATTGAACCGAAGTTGGTGGTGTCTCCCACTTCTGTCGGCGGGTACCCGAATTATGTCAAACCCGGCCAGTCAAAGTCGTTGCTCCTTACCCTCAAGAACACCGGCACGGATGATCTTGCCTTTACGGCCATTACGGCGGTGGAGGATAGTACAGTCGGGGTGGGCGGCGGATCCGGCTGGCTGGCCCATGATGGAGGACCTGCCGGGATACCGATGCGCGACTCTTCCTATCTTGCGGTGACAGTCAACAGTGGTGGAGTGATTACGACCGGACCGACGACAATCTACGGCAAGATCCACTTTGAATACGGTACGCCTACGCAGACGCTGGATATACCCGTCCAATACATCGTGGCCGACACGATCGTGTACACAAGCTGGTTCACACTCTCAACGTCGTGCACTGACCTCGCGGTCGGCACTAACGGCAATATTGGTCGAGATTTTTACGGCGAAGTTAACATGGATTACTATGGTCACGGAGATTGTACCTATGGCCGCGGCTGGCGGCAAGTCTACTTATCGGACGGATCTCCCGTAATCATCCGTAATCCCAATCCTTCCACCTATCGAGGTTCCTGGAGCTTGCGTACCCAGGCAGGTGAGCCGTCGGCAAACGCCTTTAAGCCGGTCCGTGGAACAGGGTGTGCCCCATCTGAGTTTGTGGCCACCGCCAGCTATCGCCGCGTATTCTCGGGCACGATGCTCACCGCCGACTCGCTCGTGCGGGTCGAGAGGACCTGGTGGGCCCCATTACATCCTGACAGCTGCAATTTCATCGTGCAGCGAACGCAGATATCGCCGGCCAATACCGGCAATTCGGTCTCGGGCCTGCAGATTGGAGAACTCATCGATTTCAAAATACCTTCGGACTCCTTCTACTTTTACGACGTCTCGGGAGTCGACCAGACTCGTCGCCTCATCTGGGCGCAAGGATTCAACAAACTCGATATATACAATGACTGTCAGGACAATTCTTATCGATATGGCGGCATTGCGTTACTCAACACGTTCATGAAAGATCGTTCATGTGACGATGCATTGTACGGCGGACTGACTGCTTCAGCCCAGAAATACTATTATGCAACCGGCGGGATGCGGGCAGATACGATCTCGATGCTGATGCATCTGCCGGGCTATACCACCGATCCCGTTGTAGAAGAGCAGATTGGCATCTTAACCTTCAAAGACAACTATACACTGCCAGCCAATGATACTCTGACCATCGTTACGGCCCTTGCTACGGTGAGAACTGCTGCCTCGACGGCCGCAGGGCTGGACAGCTTGAAGGCGGCAATCGACAAAGCGGCCACGTTCGCCGCGACGACTCTCGGTATCTGTGGATCCTGCTGTCAGGGGACAACCGGCAACGTCAATATGACCGGCATTGTCGATTTGGCCGACCTCAGTGCATTGGTCAGTTATCTGACAGGCGGTGGTTACGTCCTGACCTGTCAGGAAGAAGCAAATATCAATAAGACCGGAATTGTGGACCTCGCGGACTTGAGCGCGCTGGTTAGTTATCTGACCGGCGGAGGGTTTGTTCTTCCGAACTGTTCGTAATCGGCACTACCACATTCTCTCATTCCTGCCGGAATACGAAAGGCGGCTCGGTTCTACCGAGCCGCGTGTTTGCATTGCATGCTGCCCCCTGCTGGTTTTCTAATGAAATGACGATGCTATGAATTGGGGAGGCGATTAGCTAGCGAGTTATATGGTACCCCCGAGAGGAATCGAACCTCTATTACCAGCTCCGGAGGCTGGTGCGTTATCCATTACACCACGGGGGCAGTGTCATTGTCGGAACCACAGGGGTTTCGACCTACGAGAATGCAAGCTTCTCAAGCGGCGTATCTATACCGAATTCCCGTCGATTCGGCAATACATTTTTCACAGAGGGGAATGGTAGGTCCGAGTCTGCAAATCCACGAACTGAGATTGCTTCGTCGCTGCGCTCCTCGCAATGACAAGCAGACACTTGGTGTTGACAGTACGGCAAGAGGCGGTCATACTTTACAGCTTGAACGGCAAAGAATTAGGTTGATTTGAGACCATGATTGCGATAAGATTGATGATTCGATGCCGCAAGATGTGGGCGGTGTCGTGGACGCGAATCGACAAACAAACTGGACAAGGACAACCGTATGCGATGGTCGCAGACCTATATCCCGACCCTTCGGGAACAACAGACTGAAGCTGAACTGATCTCCCACCAATTGCTCCTCCGGGGCGGCTATATCCGCAAGCTGTCGGCGGGAGTGTATCTTTACCTACCGCTGATGCAGCGGGTGATCGAGAAGTTCTCCCGAATCGTGCGCGAGGAGATGAATGCGGCCGGATCGCTTGAGATTACTATGTCCGTGCTCTGTCCGGCGGAAATCTGGCAGCAGACCGGACGATACAACACGGTCGGCAAGGAGCAGATGCGGATGAAGGACCGTCACCTTCATGAATATGTCCTCTGCGGCACGCACGAAGAGACAGTGACCACGCTGATCAAGGGAGAGGTCAAGAGCTATCGCCAGTTGCCGCTGAATTTGTATCAGATACAGGTTAAATTCCGTGATGAGATCCGTCCCAGATTCGGCCTGATGCGCGGGCGCGAGTTCATCATGAAAGACGCGTATACATTCGACGCTGACGAAACCTCGTTCATGAAGACCTACGAGCGGATGGTGGAGGCGTACTTTAACGTGTTTCGCCGCGCCGGACTTGATGTGGTCAAAGTAGAATCAGATACGGGCGCCATGGGCGGAAAAGCCGCGCACGAGTTTATGCTGCTGGTCGACACAACCGCCGGAGAAGAAGTGATTCTGTTCTGCGACCAATGCGACTACGCCGCCAACCGCGAGAAATCGCCGCTGAAAGATCCGCTTAAGCCGTTTCAGGATACGACTCTCCGCTCGAAGAAAGTGGTCGACACTCCGGGGGCCGCAACAATCGAAGAAGTGACTGCGTTTCTGAAAGTCGAAGCGCACAAGCTGGTCAAGACGCTACTGTACATGGCCGACGGCAAGCCGGTGGCGGCGCTGGTGCGCGGCGACCGTGACTTGAATGAGATCAAGCTCAAGAACAACCTCGGGGCGATTGAACTGGTGATGGCGAATGCCGATCAGGTGCAGCAGTACACAGGGGCGCCGGTGGGATTTGCCGGTCCGGTCGGTCTCAAGGATGTGTTGATCGTGGTTGACCCGATGGTCAACGAGATGACCAATTTCATAGTTGGGGCGAATCAGTTCGAGAAGCATATGGTAGACGTCAATATCGGGCGGGATTTCAAGCCGGACCGGGTGGTCGACCTGACTCTGGCGCGCGATGGGGACGGCTGCCCACAGTGCGGCGGTACGCTCACTGCGAAGAAGGGGATCGAGTTGGGCAACACCTTTATGCTGGGGACCAAGTATTCGAATTCGCTTGGCGCCAAATACCTGGATGCGGAGGGGAAAGAGCACCCGATCATCATGGGGTCATACGGAATCGGTATCACTCGCACGCCTCAGGCCGCTTTGGAGAAGTATTTCGACGATAAGGGGATAGTCTGGCCCAAGAACATTGCGCCGTATCTCGTTGAAATAATACCACTTAACTTCGACAAGGAGTCCATCCGAGAGGCCGCTGAAAAGATCTATTCGGACCTGCACGCGGCCGGAATTGACGCTCTTCTTGATGACCGGGATGAACGGGCCGGTGTGAAATTCAACGATGCGGATTTGATCGGGATGCCGATGAGGATAACCATTGGCGATAAGTCGTTGAAGGAAGGGAAGGTAGAGCTGAAGGCGAGAAGTGAATCGGAGGTTCAGTTAGTGCCGGTGGAGAAGATTGTCGAGGCGGTCAAGCTGATGGAGGGAAGACTTCCCTAGACTATAATTTTGTTGCTTCCTAACAAGTTAGTCGGTAAGTTATCAAGTTGGACGAGCGGGCTGTAGCCCGCTTCTTAGTTTCGGATTGAACTCATGACCGACGCGTTGAAGCAACAAGTGATGGATTTGGTGACCGCGCCGTTGACCGCCGAAGGGTACGAATTGGCGGACATGGCATTATCGCGGTACCACACGAACGTCTTGCTGCGGCTGTATGTGTACGCCAAAGGAGGCGGGCCGACGCTGGAGCAGTGCGCGCATCTGTCACGGGTGATCGGCGATGTGATCGACGGAACTGATTTGTTTGAGCAGGGTTATACACTCGAAGTATCTTCTCCGGGGCTCGAACGGCCTCTCACGACAGCACGTGACTACACGTACCGGATCGGTGAGACGGTCAGGATTGAATTCGTCGATCGCAAGCGAAAGAAGCAGACGGCCGAGATCCTGGGGGTCACGGAGGACCGGGTAGAATTTCGGGACGAGAACGGCTCATTCTCGATTCCGCTTTCGGAAATTGAACGGGCACGAATTGTTTTTTGACGGAGAATCTGTTTATGGCGTTTGACATGCTTGAGGCCATGACGCTGATCGCGAGAGAGAAGAATATCGATTTCGACTCAGTGGTGGAAACCCTCGAAGCCAGTCTCCTCGCGGCGGCCAAGAAGAAATATGCCTACACGGATAATATTTCATTCAAGTTCGACCGCAAGGCGAATGAACTCTACATGATCGCTTCCAAGAAGGTGGTCAACCAGATTAACGACCCCAACACCGAGATCGCACTGGCCGACGCCAAGGGGTACGATCCGGATGCGGAGCTGGGGGATGACCTGGAGATCTATCTCGATTACGAGGCGGAATTCGGCCGCAACGCGATCAACTCAGCCAAACAGATTCTGATTCAGAAGATCCGGGAAGCGGAACACGAGAGGATTTACGCCGAGTATATCGATAAGGTCGGACAACTGGTCACGGGTGTGGTACAGCAGATCGACAAAGGGAATGTCATTGTCAATCTGGGGCGCGGCGAAGGAATTCTGCGCATCAAAGAACAGATACCCCGCGAGAAATTCCGCCAGGGCGACCGCATCCGGGCCTACATCCAGGATGTACAGAAAACCCCGCGCGGGCCGGAAATTGTGCTGTCGCGCGTCAATAACGAGTTCCTGAAAGCGCTGTTTGCGCTGGAAGTGCCGGAAATCTATGAAAAGGTGATTGAGATAAAGGCAATCGCACGCGAGCCCGGCGAGCGGGCCAAGATCGCGGTGTGGTCATCGGATGAACGAATTGACCCGGTCGGTGCGTGTGTCGGAATCAAGGGTGTGCGCGTGCAAAGTATCGTGCGAGAGTTGAACAACGAGCGTATCGATATCGTGCCGTACACGTCGAATCCGGAACTGTTCGTGACGCGGGCGCTGGCGCCGGCCAAAGTGGTGCATATCGAAGTTTTCGATATTGAGAAGAAGATGACGGTGGCGGTCGAAGATGAGAAACTATCGCTGGCAATCGGCCGGAATGGCCAGAATGCGCGACTGGCGTCGAAGTTGACCGGTTGGAAGGTCAATATCATGTCGGAGACCGACTACGAGGAAGCGCGCAAGCGGGAGGCCGAGCTGCTGGTGCCGGTAGGTGACCTGGAAGGCGTGGGGTCGAAGATCCGGGATCGCCTGGTGGCCGCGGACATCAGTTCGGTGCAGCGACTGGCCGCTTCAACGATCGAGACTCTGGTCAAGATCGACGGCATCGGCGAAAAGACCGCCGAAACGCTGATCGAGCGCGCGAAGGAATTCGTGGCGCAGCTTGAGGAGGAGCGGGAACTTCGCGAAAAGGCGGAGGCCGCCGCCCGCAAGTCGCAGGAAGAGGACAAGAAGCTCGGAGTGAGCGATGTCTTCCACGATGACGTTGAACCTATCGAAGAGTCACAGCCCGAGTCGGCCGAGTCCACGGAAGAGGACGCGAAGCCGGAATAGAGAAAAGGAAGCGGAGCGGTCGGAGCGGCAGTGACCGCCGGCCGCCGGTGAGGTACGATGACTGACTTAACTGACCAGAAGCGAATTTACGAACTGGCAAAAGACTACCGGATTTCGTCGCCGGCGATGATGAAAATTCTTGCCGAGATGGGATTCTCGCCCAAGTCTCACATGTCGGTGGCGACTGACGATATGATCGTCGCGGTTGAAAAGCGGTTCAACCAGGAGAAGCAGGTCGCCAAGAAGGAGATGGAGGCGAAGTCGCACGCCAAGGAGGTTCGCGAACGGGCTGCCGTGGCGCCGCCACAGGCACCGGCCGCGGTCGCTACGCCGGTCGCTGTGCCGGTGGGAATGCCGACTCCGACGCCGGTTCCGACGGTCGCGGACATGCTGCGTAAAGCGGAAAAGAAGAAGAAAAAGAAAGAGCGCCGCAAGAAACGGGATCGTCAGGATATCGATCAACTGGCGGTGCAGAAGAGCTTCAAGACGACCATGGCCAATCTCTCCGGGACCGCCAAGCCCAAGCGGCGGACTCGGCGCGCCGACGGCGGCGACGTGGGTGAGGTGGATGAATCAGCGCCGGTCATTGAAGTCAACGAATACATCACGGTAGCCGAGTTGGCCAAGCTGATGGATCAGAAGTCGGCCGAAGTGGTGGCCAAGCTCTTTGAATTAGGCATGATGGCCACGATCAACCAGCGACTGGATATGGATACTATCGAAATGGTCGCCGGGGAATTCGGTTACGACGTCAGGCAGATCGCCGAAGTGGGCGAGGCGGCTCGCGAAGAGGAAAAAGAAGAAGCGCTGACGCACCGGGCGCCGGTGGTCACGGTGATGGGGCATGTCGACCACGGCAAGACCTCGTTGCTCGACTACATTCGCAAGACCAACGTGGTGGCCGGCGAGGCGGGCGCAATCACGCAGCATATCGGCGCGTATGAAGTTCATCGGGATAGGGATCGCATCGTCTTTCTCGACACGCCGGGTCACGAAGCGTTCACCGCTATGCGGGCACGCGGCGCGCATTTGACCGACATTGTGGTGCTGGTCGTGGCGGCCGATGAGTCAGTCATGCCGCAGACTATAGAAGCGATCGATCACGCCCGGGCGGCCGGAGTACCGATTATTGTGGCGATTACCAAGATTGACAAGCCGGCCGCGAATGTCGAACAGGTTCGCACGCAGCTGGCCAATCTGAATCTGCTGGCTGAAGACTGGGGCGGCAAGACAATCATGGTGGAGGTGTCGTCGAAGTCGGGCGTGGGAATTGACAGACTGCTGGATATGATTCTCCTGCAGGCCGAAATGATGGATCTCAAGGCGGATGCGTCGATTCGCGCGCAGGGTGTTGTGGTCGATGCCCATCTCGAAAAAGGACATGGACCCACCGCCACTGTTTTGGTCCAGAGGGGAACATGCCGCGTTGGTGACCCGATTGTGGCGGGAGTGTATTCCGGCCGAATCCGGACAATTACCAACGATCGCGAGGAGAAGCTCGAGGTTATCGGGCCGTCGACTCCGGCCAAGATTACCGGACTGTCCGGCGTACCGCAGGCCGGAGACAGTTTTCTTGCCGTCAAAGACGATCAGGAAGCCAAAGAGATATCGGTACGTCGCAGCCAGCTCAAACGGGAATATGATTTCCGCCGTCCTCACGGGGCAGTGACGCTCGAAAAGGTGTTCGACCAGATCAAGGAAGGGCAGATCAAGGAAGTCCGATTGATCATAAAGGCGGATGTGGACGGCTCGGTGGGGGTCCTCTCGGACACGCTGAGCAAGATTTCCACCAGCGAGGTCAAGACCAACATCATTCGCCAGGGTGTCGGCGCGATCACGGAGTCCGACGTGCTGCTGGCGGCGGCATCGGACGCGATCATTATCGGTTTCCAGGTGACGCCGGACAGCCGGGCAAGAGACCTGGCGCGCAAAGAGAAGGTCGATATCCGTTCGTACAATATCATCTACGAGGCGGAGAACGATGTCCGCAAGGCGCTCGAAGGACTGCTCGCCCCGACCATTTCGGAGGCGTTCGTTGGTGCTGCCGAGGTGCGGAATGTCTTCAAGGTACCGAAAGTCGGACAGGTGGCCGGATGCTATGTCAAGGAAGGGCGGTTGAACCGCAAGGACAAGGTCAAGCTGGTCCGGGATGGAAAGACGATCTATACCGGATTGATCGCCTCGCTGAAACGATTCAAGGATGACGCACGCGAGGTTAAAGAAGGGTTCGAGTGCGGGGTCGGCATTGAGAACTTCAACGATATCAAAGTTGGAGATGTGATAGAAACATATGAAACGGTGGAGACGGCACGCACCCTGTCCTGAACGAGAAGTTACGACTATGGAGCGACCGGTTCGGCAGGGGCCTTGACGGGCGACGGGTCGATCCGGAAGTAGCCACGGTACCAGCCATGAAACAGTACAAACGATCGGATCGACTGCAAGCCCAGATACTTCGGGATATCTCACAACTTCTGGACAGTCGCTTGAGCGATGCGGCCGGCGGTCTGGTGACCTTCACGCGCGTCCGCCTGAGCAGCGATCTGCGCAATGCCACCGTGTATTACTCATTTCTCGGAAGCGAGGAAAATCATCAAAAGGTGATCGCGTACCTGGACCGGGAGAAAGGGCGTATCCGTTCCGAAGTCGGGCGGGGATTGAGTGTACGACACGTGCCGGAAATAATGTTCAAATTCGATCCTTCGATCGAAGACGGCATCCGGATGGAGCAATTGTTCGAGCAGATAAAGCATGAGCGCGACCGACAGTAAAACTTCATGCCCCAGCATCATGCCGGCCGAGGCCATGAACCGGGTCTTCGACAAGGCCCGGCGGATACTGATTGTCACGCACATTGATCCGGACGGCGACGCCATTGGCACCCAGCTGGCTTTGGGAGAGTTTTTGAGGGCGCGCGGTAAACACGTGTTTATGGTCAGGGACTCGGACGTTCCCGACAAGTATGATTTCTTGCCGAATGTCGGCGACATCGTTGAAACCCGCACGCTTGGCGCGGAGGCAGCAGTCGACGCGGTATTGGTTCTGGAGTGCCCCAATCTACAGCGGATCGGAACAGCGGCCCGCATGCTGACACCCGGCATCCCGGTCATCAATATCGATCATCACCGCGACAACGCGATGTTTGGTGACGTTAACTGGGTAGATATCCAGCCGTCGTCGGTAGGCGAAATGGCATTCGAGTACTTGCGGCAGATCGGTTTCGCGATTACGCCGACGATGGCGGAGTGTCTGTATACCGCCATCCTGACCGACACCGGGCGATTCCGATATTCGTCAACCTCCCCGCGCACGATGACCGTTGCGGGAGAGTTGATGGCGTTGGGCGCAGATTCGCGGAAAATATGCGATCTGGTCTATTACAACATGCGGATATCAACCCTGACGCTCATGGGGAAGGTACTCAACGGCATCGAATACCACGCTGGCGGCAAGGTGGCCGTACTCACGCTCACCAGGGAGATGCTGGCTGAGGCAGGTGCCGAGGAGTCGGAATCGGACGGGTTGGTCGACCTGACGATGGTCGGACGGGGTGTGACGGCAGGCGCGCTGCTCAAGGAGATCGACACGACGCACACCAAGGCGTCGCTGCGCTCAACGAACGGCGTGAATGTCGCGGCCATCGCGTACCGGTTTGGCGGAGGCGGGCACTTCAACGCTGCCGGGTGTACGATCCCAATGGCGCTGCCGCAGGCAAAGGAAGCGGTCATCAGACTGTTATCAGAGGCAAACGGTGGACTGGACTAAGAAATTCGACGGCGTCTTGCTTATTGATAAGCCATCCGGCGCGACCAGCCACGATGTGGTGCAGCGGGTCCGGCAGTTGATGCGTCAGCGCGAGGTCGGACATACCGGGACGCTTGACCCACTCTCGACAGGCCTGTTGGTGATCTGTCTCGGAAAAGGGACCAAGATTTCACAGTTTCTGACTGCCGAGTACAAATCGTATATCGCCGATGTCCGGCTGGGAATAAGTTCCCCGACTTATGATGCTGAAGGGGTCACTGCCGAGATGATCGAGCAGGATGTTCCGCCGTGCTCCGACGCACAGATGCAGGAAATCCTGGATGATTACCGCGGGCTTTCGATCCAGCGCGTGCCGCCGTATGCGGCGGTTCGGATCAACGGGCGGCACTTATATGACATGACGCGCAAAGGTGAGACGGTCAAGCTGCCGGAACGCGAAGTCGAGATAACGGAGATTGCGCTTCTCGATTACCGGAAGCCGCTTCTGCGATTCCGGCTGACCTGTTCATCGGGGACATACGTGCGCTCGATTGCGCATGACATCGGTGAGCGGCTGGGGTGCGGTGCGTTTCTGTCGGGATTACGGCGCATTTCGGTAGGTGACCTGACAGTGGACCGGGCGATTACACTCGAGCGTCTTCAGCAGGCGGTGGAAAGTGACACCGTCGAATCGGTCATGCTCTCAATAGCGGAAGCGTGGCGGTTTGCTTCGATAACGCTGACTGCGGAAGCGAGCCG
>PQAP01000007.1:0-25403 GCA_003105265.1 candidate division GN15 bacterium
AACACCGAGAGAGAGATCGACCGTCTCCAACCGCCTCAGTCGCTCGATGCTGAGCAGGCCGTGCTGGGGGCAGTGATGAAAGACGATGAAGCCATTCACCATGTTATCGGTGTGCTTGAAGACGAGTCACATTTCTATGCTCCCAAACATCGGTTGATTTACCGCGCCTTCCTCGAGTTGTACGAACGCTCGGAACCGTGCGACATCACGACGGTGTCAAACTGCCTGCTCAGTGCCGGCAATCTGGAAAAAATCGGCGGGCGCGTCTATCTCGTTGAACTGGTCGAAGGCGTTGCCTCCACGGCCAACGTTCAGAGCTATGCCAATATTGTGCTGGAAAAGTCGTTGCTGCGGAAACTAATCGACACAACCAACGAAATCACCCGCAGCGCCTATTCTCTTGACTCCCCGGTTGAGGAGCTATTGGATGCAGCCGAAGCCAATATCTTCGAGATATCCGAAAGCCGTCTGCGCCATGGTTTTGTGTCACTCAAACAGTTGGTGCATGACTCCTTTGAGCGCATAGAACAATTTCAGTCGAGCGAGGGATCGTTCGATTCCGTCATGACCGGCTATACTGAACTCGATCTGCTTACACAGGGAATGCACAACGGCGATTTCATCGTTATCGCCGGACGGCCATCGATGGGGAAATCGGCGCTGGCGATGAATATCGCCGAAAACGTGGCCGACCCTGAACGGGGGAAGCGCGCTGTCGCAGTCTTCTCGATCGAAATGTCAAAAGAACAACTGGCGCTCCGTTTGCTTTGCGGAAGGTCACAAATCAGCCAGCATCGACTGCGCAGCCGCAAGCTAACCGATGCGGAGTTTGTGAATCTGACCAAGCACGGCAACCGGCTCTCGCAGATGGAAATCTTCGTCGACGATTCAGCAACCCTGACGACGCTTCAGATTCGCGCCAAGGCGAGGCGCTTAAAAGCACAGTATCCGCACCTGAGTCTTATCTTAGTCGATTACATTCAGATGATGCATGCCTCCGGCCGCTCCGAAAACCGCCAGCAGGAAATTTCGGTTATTTCGCGGAGTCTTAAGGCGCTCGCCAAGGAGCTGAATTTGCCGGTGGTCGTCTGTTCGCAGTTGTCTCGAATGGTAGAACATCGCGAGGAAAAGCGTCCGGTGCTGGCGGACCTTCGCGAATCCGGTGCCATTGAGCAGGACGCCGATGTCGTCATGTTCGTCTATCGGCCCGAATATTATCTCACTGAAGACGAACGCAAAGACCCGAAGAACATGGATAAGCTCGGCGTGGCGGAGATTATCGTCGCCAAGCAGCGCAACGGTCCCACCGGCACGGCCCGGCTTGCCTTTGTCCGTGACTATGCGCGTTTCGCCAACCTTGCGGCGGGACATCGTGAAATCCCCAGCGATGCCGAACCGGTCGGCGGGGATACTCCCTTCTAAGGAGCGCGAGTGGAATACTATCCGGTAATGACACTCGGCCGGCGGGGAGTGAACTTCATCACTCGCCTCGGCGGTATTTTTGTCATGATCGGGCGCTTCGTGGTCGCGCTGAAGGATATCCCGCGCTCGGTGCGCCTCATCTTCGAGCAGCTCTATGCCATCGGCGTGCAGTCATTGCCGTTAATCATTGTCATCGCAATTTTCGTCGGCGCGGTGTCGGCGTGGCAGGCGGCGTATCAGTTCAAGTTTATTGGAGCGCCTCTTCGGTATCTCGGTCAGGCGGTGGGCAAAGCGGTGGTGATTGAACTTGCTCCGGTGCTGTCGGCGCTGGTGTTCGCCGGACGGGTCGGCGCCGGTATTGCCGCCGAACTGGGCACCATGCGCGTTACCGAGCAGATCGACGCCCTCGAGGCAATGGGGATCAACCCGATGCGCTACCTCATGATGCCGCGAGTGCTCGCCTGCCTTATTATGGTGCCGCTGCTGGTGGTGTTTTCGAATTTCATCGCCATTCTTGGCGGTCTCTCGGTGGCTGTTGTCGGTGTGGACATCTCCTCCGAGACGTTTCTGGAGGGATTCAAAAGTTCGTTTCAGGTGACCGACTTCGTCAACGGCCTGATTAAGGCAGGAGTATTCGGGCTGGTGATCGGATTGATCGGGTGCTACGAAGGATTCAACACCAAGGGGGGGGCACAGGGGGTGGGCGTCTCGACGACTACGTCGGTTGTTATTTCATCGGTCATGATCCTGATCCTTGATTTCGTTTTCACCGTGCTGTTGTTCCGCCTGTAACGTTATGAATGAGTGCCTGATCAAAATAGAAGACCTTCACAAGTCGTTCGACTCGAACAAAGTCATTGACGGTCTCACACTCTCAATTGGCCGGGGAGAGTCCATCGCGATCATCGGCCAGTCCGGAACGGGCAAGTCCGTCCTGCTCAAACACCTGATTCGTCTACTCAGCCCCGACCGGGGACGAATCTATTTCGACGGAAAGGATATCGCGAAACTGCAAGGGGAGAACCTCGTCGCGATGCGTCGTCGCTACGGCATGCTGTTTCAGTCGGCGGCGCTGTTCGATTCATTGACGGTCGCGGAGAATGTCGGTCTGGGTTTGCATGAATCGGGTGATTACCGAAAATCCGACATCGACATCATTGTGCAGGACAAACTGGAAATGGTCGGGCTGTCCGGCTCGGCGGACAAGTATCCCGCAGAACTTTCCGGCGGCATGCGGAAGCGGGTCGGTCTGGCGCGGGCCATAGCCGCCGGTCCGGAAGTGTTGCTGTATGACGAACCCACCACCGGTCTCGATCCGATCACGGCTGATGTGATTAACGATCTGATTGTGAGCTTGAACCAGCGGCTGCTGGTCACCTCGATCGCAGTCACTCACGATATGGCATCGGCGTTCAAGATTGCCGAGCGAATTGTCATGCTGTACGAGGGTAGAATTGCGTTTGACGGCACCCCGGAGCAGATCAAGATCAGTTCCAACCCGATCGTGCGGCAGTTTGTCACCGGCCGTGCCACGGGACCGATACAGGTGCGCTAATGATCCCGGGTAAGAAAATCAAGACTGCCTATTTCTGCTCACAGTGCGGTGCGCAGCATCCTCGCTGGCAGGGGCAATGCAAAGAATGCGGCGCGTGGAACTCCCTCATCGAAGAGCGGGTCCCGGATAAGCGCAAAGCCGGCATGAAAGGAAGCAGTGCTGAAACGCGCACTATCGCACAGATCGAGGGAGAGATTCTCACCGGCTGGCGCAGCGGCGTGGTTGAATTTGACCGCGTTATCGGCGGTTCACTCCTTCCGGGTCAGACAGTTCTCCTTGGCGGCGATCCGGGAATAGGCAAGTCGACTCTGATGCTTCAGGCGGCCGAAGCGTACTCCCGGCAAAAGTTGCCGGTGCTGTATGTTACCGGCGAGGAATCGATGTCGCAGATTAAGCTCCGCTCCAACCGGCTGAAGGTTATGGGGGAGAATGTGACGGTTGTGACGATTACGACGCTGGAAGAGATCGTCGATCTGGTCCGGGCGACCGACTATGCCGTCGTTCTAATCGACTCAATTCAGACCATCGTATCGTCACAATTCGATTCTCCGCCCGGCACGGTCGCCCAGATCCGCGAATGCGCCAACACGCTAATCGGTGAAGCCAAGTCAAAAGGGTTTGCGCTCTTTCTGGTCGGCCATGTCACCAAGGAAGGGCTTGTCGCCGGGCCGAAAGTCCTCGAACACATGGTCGACACGGTTGTGTATTTTGAGGGAGATTCGTCGCATTTGTACAGGATGCTTAGGGCGGTCAAGAATCGCTTCGGCTCAGTCGCTGAAATTGGTCTGTTTGAGATGGGCTCCGATGGTCTATCCGAGGTCACTAATCCTTCCGCGTTCTTTCTCTCCGGACACTCCGATCAGCCCCGTTCCGGCTCGGTGGTCTCAGCAATCGTGGAAGGGAATCGGCCGCTCCTGGTTGAGGTGCAGGCGCTGGTGGCCAGAGGAAGTTACGGCAACCCGCAACGTGTCGCGGGCGGGATCGACAACAAGAAACTGGCGCTGTTACTGGCCATTCTCGAACGCCGTTGTGACTACCCGATGTCGCAACACGATGTCTTCGTCTCGGTCGCGGGTGGTCTGCGGGTGACTGAACCGGCACTGGATCTGGCTGTCCTGACTGCCATAACTTCGTCCCTCGTGAATCGCACTGTCGATCACCGTCTTCTTGCTATCGGCGAGGTCGGGCTGTCAGGCGAAGTCCGGGGCGTGACACACATCGACCGGAGAGTGGCGGAAGCGGTACGACTCGGTTTTGAGACCATCTTGATTCCAGCCGCCAATGAATCTCAGGTGCAGGAGAAATCCGCCCGCATCGTGGCCATTTCCAATCTTCAACTGGCATTGGATATCGCGCTTGGCTGACACTCCTTTCTTCCACCTCAAGTCACGCGATCAGTCTGCGCGTCGGGGACAGTTGCATACGGCTCACGGTGTAGTCCAGACCCCAACCTTCATGCCGGTTGGCACGTCCGGCGCAGTCAAGGCGTTGACCTCCGATGATCTCGATTCGATCGGCGCGGAAATCATTCTCGGCAACACGTATCACCTGTATCTCCGCCCCGGCACAGCCATTATCAAGAGTCAGGGAGGACTGGCCGCATTCAACGGCTGGAACCAGCCGACCCTCACCGATTCGGGCGGCTTTCAGGTTTTCTCGCTACAGGATATTTCGAAGATTTCCGACGACGGCGTGGAGTTCCAATCGCATCACGACGGTTCCCGTCATTTCTTCACACCCGAAAAGGTAATGCAGATACAACACGATATCGGCGCCGATATCATCATGGCATTCGACCAGTGTGTGTCGTATCCTGCCGAGCACAGCGAAGCTGAGTTGGGTGTCCGGCGAACGTTCGACTGGGCAAAACGCTGTGTTGCCGCTCATGCGGCACTCTGCGCTGAAGACCGCTGGACAATCCGGCTGTTTGGGATAATCCAGGGGTCCGTCTATCCCGATCTTCGCACTCTTTCCGCCCGGCAGATAGTGGATCTTGATCTTCCCGGCAACGCGGTCGGCGGACTTTCGGTCGGTGAGCCAAAGGAGCAGATGGAGGAGATGCTCGCGCATACCATTCAGTATCTCCCGCAGGATAAACCCCGCTACCTGATGGGCGTCGGGTATCCGGAGGATATCCTGATGGCAGTCTCTTACGGCGTCGATATGTTCGACTGCGTGCTCCCAACGCGCAATGCCCGGACAGGTGCAGTGTTCACGTCGGAAGGACAGCTCGTCTACCGCAACGCCGAATACGCCAACGACGGCCGCCCGCTCGATCCCAACTGTGATTGTCATGTCTGCAAGCGGTACAGCCGTGCGTATCTCAGGCACCTTTTCAACCAGTCGGAGATCACCGGCATGGTACTGGCGTCATATCACTCCTGCTATTTCTATCAAAACCTGATGCGTGGAATCAGACGGGCGATTGAAGAGAACCGGTTTGAAGCATTCCGCCGCGAATTTCTCGCCCGCTATCAGCGTCAATCCGGCGATAAGTGATTGACGAAACCTCGAGTTCAAGCGTCTTTCCTCCGATGAAAAGGCAAACCGGTTCTCACCGGCGGACAACTCCGCAAATGCATCTGGCCAGGATCGACCCCGTCATGCGAAAGTTGGTCCGGCGCATTCAGTTACCGGGACTTCCCAATCGTCCGAACAATTTCCACACGCTGGTAGAGATTATCGTCGCGCAGCAGTTATCCGGCCGAGTTGCGCAGGTGATTTTCGGACGGGTCGTCAAGGCATCCGGCAAGAAGACCTTGACACCGGCTGCACTTGAGAAAATAAGCGACGCTCAGCTTCTCAAATGCGGCCTCTCCAATGCCAAGCTCAAATACGTCCGCGACCTTGCCCGAAAGGTGAGAGAAAACCATCTCCCTTTCCGCCGATTCGGGAGGATGAGCGATGAAGAGATTATTGACGTGCTTACGCAGGTCAAAGGGATAGGACGATGGACCGCTGAGATGCATCTGATGTTCGTACTGCATCGCCCCGACGTCTTCTCCGCCGGCGATCTTGGTATCCGTCAAGCGCTCGAAAAGCTCTATGGTATTTCCGACAAGAAAACTGACCTGAACGCCTTCGCCGAACGCTGGAAGCCCTACCGTACAGCCGCTTGTCTGTATCTCTGGCACGCACTGGAGAACGACAAATGAACGGTCAGTTCCGCCTTTTAGCGGACAAATCAAATAAATGATACATGAAGTATCGGCTGCACCACGCTCGATCTCGCAGTATAGCGTAATGGAGCTCTCACTTATGGGTGGCGCAAGTCCATTCTGGTCGGCCTAACCGCTTGAGGGCCAGATACTAACCTCGCCTCAGGAGATATCGAAAGACGTTGACACGCGGGATTAGCTGACTATATTACCCGCTCTGTGCGAGAGCGCTGTGAAGAAATTCACGAGTGACCAGACGAATTTCTCCGCGCGCTAACATTTATCTGGTTGAGGAGTCAGCTATGTCTTCGGGCACCGTATACAAGAATTACATTAACGGCAAATGGGTTGAATCGAAGTCGGGAAAGACGTTTGAGAATCTCAACCCGGCCGACAAGACCGACCTGATCGGCGTCTTCCAGAAGTCAAACGCGGAAGATGTCAAAGCAGCCATCGATGCCGCCGCCGAGGCCTACAAGAAATGGCGCCTGGTACCGGCTCCCAAGCGGGGAGAGATACTGTACCGGGTGGCGGCCCGCCTTACGGCCAATAAGGAGCAGTATGCTCGTGACATGACCCGTGAGATGGGGAAGATCCTCATTGAAACTCGCGGCGATGTGCAGGAAGCGATCGACATGACCTACTACATGGCCGGCGAAGGCCGCCGTTTATTCGGTATGACGACGCCATCGGAGCTTCCCAACAAGTTCAACATGACTATCCGCCAGCCTGTCGGCGTCTGCGCGTTCATTACGCCGTGGAATTTCCCGATGGCTATACCGTCGTGGAAAATGATGCCCGCTCTTATCTGCGGCAACACGATCGTGATCAAACCGGCCACCGACACGCCGATGTCCGTCGTAAATCTGATGCAGGCGTGCGACGCCGAGGGTGTTCCGCCGGGTGTCGTGAATATGGTCACCGGTTCCGGCGGCGCTCTGGGTGATGCGCTGATCGGCGATGATCGCGTGAAGATCGTCTCGTTTACCGGTTCTACCGAAATCGGCCGCAAGGTCTCTGAGGCCTGCGCTCCCAAATTCAAGCACGTCTGCCTCGAAATGGGCGGCAAGAACGTGCAGATTGTCATGGATGACGCCAATCTCGACTTGGCAGTGGAAGGGGCTTTGTGGGGTGCGTTCGGCACTACCGGTCAGCGGTGCACGGCGACCAGCCGGTTGATCATCCACAAGGATGTGGCCCAGAAAATGACCGCCATGCTGGTCGACCGAGCCAAAGCGCTCAAGGTCGGCAACGGACTTGATGAATCGGTCAACATGGGACCGTGCGTCAACGAATCTCAGATGAATACCGTGCTCGGCTATATGGAAATCGGCAAGAAGGACGGCGCCAAGCTGTTATGTGGCGGCGGCCGCTTAACCGGCGGCAACTATGACAAGGGGTACTTTCTGCAGCCGACCATTTTCGGCGAAGTCACGACGAAAATGCGTATCTGGAAAGAAGAGATCTTCGGTCCGGTGCTGAGCATCGGAACGTTCAGTAGTTTCGATGAGGCCATTGCTATGGCCAACGATACGGCGTACGGTCTTTCGGCCTCGCTGTACACCCGAGATGTGAACAAAGCGTACGCAGCAATGCGCGATGTCTATACCGGCATATTCTATGTCAACGCGCCTACGATCGGTGCGGAAACTCACCTGCCGTTCGGCGGGACGAAGGAAACCGGCAACGGGCATCGCGAAGCGGCCACGGCCGCCCTGGATGTGTTCAGCGAATGGAAGTCGATATATGTCGATTTCTCCGGCACCATCCAGCGCGCCCAGATAGACAACGCCGACTGAGGAACAGCGAGTTCGAGGAAAGGCCCACCCGCCATGTGCCAGCGACTGAGGGTTTCAGGATTACTCGGACATGTTCGCGACTATCTGGTGCTGCACGTCTGGCTTGCCTCGTCCATCTAGTGGCCCCCGATGGACCAGGGTGAGGATTGTACACGGATATTGTGAACTCTAGTATTGTTGTGGAGACCGTTATGCTGAGTAAGAAGCGCAAAATCGTCATCATGGGGGCTGCCGGACGAGATTTCCATAATTTCAACACCCTCTACCGCGACAATGACAGTGTCGAGGTTGTTGCCTTTACAGCCACGCAAATTCCGGACATCGAGGGACGGCGCTATCCAGCTGTGCTCGCCGGAAAATTGTATCCCAAGGGCATTCCGATTCACGATGAAAGCGAACTGGTCGACCTGATCAAGCTGCATCGGGCCGATGAAGTGGTCTTTTCATATTCCGATGTTTCTTACCAGTATGTCATGGAGAAAGCCGCCCGTGTGATGGCTGCAGGTGCGAGGTTCGCCGTCGAGGGCGGTGCCGCTACTATGGTGAAATCCTCCAAGCCGGTGGTGGCGGTATGTGCCATTCGCACCGGCAGCGGCAAGTCACAGACGACCCGCCGCGTGGCGGAAGTGCTCCAACAACTGGGGAAGAAGGTGGTGGCGATTCGGCATCCTATGCCGTACGGTGATCTCTCCAAGCAGATCGTCCAGCGGTTCGCGACCCTTCGCGATCTCACCAAGCACAATTGCACAATCGAAGAACGTGAGGAATACGAACCGCACATCATGAGCGGCGTGACGGTTTATGCCGGCGTAGATTACGAAAAGATATTGCGGCAAGCCGAAAAAGAAGCGGACATCATTCTCTGGGACGGCGGCAACAACGATATGCCGTTCTACAAACCGGACATGTTTATCACAGTCGTTGACCCGCACCGCCCCGGCCATGAATACAGCTACTATCCGGGACAGAATAACCTGCTGATGGCCGATGTGATCGTGATCAACAAGGTTGATTCGGCATCACCGGACAATGTTGCCAAAGTCCGGGAGAGCATTTGGAAATACAACGGCAATGCCACGGTGATCGACGCTGCCTCACCTATCGAGGTCGATAAGCCCGAATTGATCAAGGGTAAGCGTGTCCTCGTGGTCGAGGACGGTCCGACTCTGACTCACGGCGAAATGAAATACGGGGCCGGGGTAGTGGCCGCGCACAAGTTCGGAGCGGCTGAACTGGTGGATCCGCGCCCATACACAGTGCAGTCAATTACAGCGACCTTTAAGAAGTACCCGGGAATCGGCACGCTGCTGCCGGCGATGGGCTACGGCGACAAACAGGTGAAAGATCTCGAAACGACCATCAATCGGACGGCGTGCGACCTGGTCATCATCGCCACACCCATTGATTTGAAGAGAATCATCAAGATCAACAAACCCTCTGTGAGAATTTCCTACAGCTTGCAGGAAGTCGGCTCGCCCAATCTTGAGACTGTCCTGGCGGCAAGATTCGGCAAAGCGAAGCATTCCAGGAAGAGGTCGTCAAGACGGTAGTATTGGGGCTGCGGTCCGTCGAACGAACTGCACGCCGGGACTGACAGATCGATGTGAACACGATAGAATTGTCCAACAAAACCGCCGTGGTAGCGCTCGGCGGTAACGCCATTACAGTTCCGGGCCAGGAAGACACAATCGCCAACCAGTTTGCCAACACGCGGGCATCTCTGGATGGTATTGTCGAGCTTGCCCGCGACGGTTTCAAGCTGGTCATCACGCATGGCAACGGCCCGCAGGTCGGTAACGCCTTGCTCCGGGTGGAACTCGCGCGCGGCAAAGCGCCCATTCTTCCGCTTGGCGTGCTCGTAGCTGACACCGAAGGCGGGATGGGGTATATGATCGAGCAGTCGCTGCAAAATCGGCTCAAGAAAGACGGCATTGACCGCCCGGTGATTACGATCATCACTCAAATGATTGTCGACGAACATGACCCGGCGGTGGCCAACCCGACCAAATTCATCGGTCAATTCTACACGGAACAGGATGCCCGGCTGTTTGAGGAAACGCGTGGCTGGACGATGAAAGCCGACGCCAACCGCGGCTGGCGGCGCGTGGTGCCGTCGCCGGTGCCGCTCCGAGCGGTCGAAGCTCCCTTAATCAAGCAGCTGGTCGAGAACGGCGCTATCGTTCTCGCCGGCGGCGGTGGCGGCATTCCAGTGTACATCGACTCGAAAGGGAACCTCGAGGGAATGGACGCGGTCATAGACAAGGACCTTGGCTCGGCCGTCCTGGCTGCTGAGATCGGCGCAAGCGTGCTCTCGATCCTGACGTCGGTTGACAATGTCGCACTCAACTTCGGCAAGCCGAATCAAAAAGTGCTGGAATCGTGCACTTTCACCGAGATGAAACGGTATTACGCTGAAGGACACTTTCCGCCCGGGTCGATGGGTCCCAAAGTCGCGGCGGCGCTGAAATTTCTCGAAAACGGCGGCGATGTCGTTGCGATCACATCCTTCAAGAATGCCCGCAAGGCGCTTAACGGCGAGGCCGGAACCAGGATTGTCCGCGATAGATGATGTGCACGCTCTCACAGGAAACGATCGACGAAATCCTTCGCTGCGGACGCATTTATGAGGTCGGCGGCGTAGTCCGCGACCGCTTTCTGACTCAGGACGCACCGGCGAAGGACAGAGACTACCTCGTGACCGGTATCCACTACGATGAACTTACCGCGATTCTCCGGCAGTTCGGTAAAGTCGATCTGGTTGGGAAGAGTTTCGGCGTCATCAAGTTCACTCAGCGCCGCACCAACGGCTATCATACATTTGACATTTCCCTGCCTCGCCGCGAGCACTCTACCGGCGTCGGTCACAAGGATTTTGCCGTCACCTATGACCCGTCCATTCCGGTGGAGATGGACCTCACCCGCCGTGATTTCACGATTAACGCCATGGCGTGGGCACTCGATTCCAACCGGCTGGTGGATCCGTTGAACGGCATGACCGATCTGAAGCATCGGCAGATTCGGATGACCTCGGAGGAATCATTCACGGAGGATCCACTGCGGATGCTCCGCGCCATTCAGTTTGCCGCCCGATTTGAATTCGAAATTGAACCCGAGACGTTTGCGGCCATAACGCGGCACGCGACCCTCGTTGCGACCGTCTCAGCCGAACGGATTGCCGAGGAACTGAACAAACTGCTTACCCTGGCCAAGCGGCCGTCCGACGGATTTCGACTGATGCACCAATCCGGCCTGCTGATTCAGGTGCTGCCGGAACTTGAAGCATGCGTAGGCGTCGAACAGCCGGGCGGCTATCACCGATACGATGTCTTTGAGCATATCCTGAGGACGATTGATGCCACTCAGCCAAAACTGAGGCTCCGACTTGCAGCGTTGTTTCACGACATCCGCAAGCCCCAACATCGGCGCCTCGTTGAGGACGGCGCGACTTTCTACGGCCATGAAGCCGGTGGCGCCAGAACTACAATTGATGTGATGAACCGGTTGAGATATTCCAAGGATCTGTCGGCCGAGGTCGCCACACTCGTCGACCGACACATGTTCACCACGGAAGTATCCGACAAAGGGCTGCGGCGGCTGATTCGACGGGTCGGTCTCGATTTGATCTTTGATTTGCTGGCCCTCCGTCGCGCCGATGTCTTCGCACAGGGAATGGGCGGCACGACCGAGGATGTCGATGTGATGGAACGCCGGATTAATGAGGAGATCGAGCGCAAAGCGCCGTTCGGCCTCAAGGACCTCGCACTCTCCGGCAGCGATATCATGACACTCTTCGATATTCCCCCGGGTCCGATGGTCGGGCGCATACTCGATCACCTCATGGAAAAAGTGCTGGATCAGCCGGAAGACAATACCAGGGAAAAACTGGAACAGTATGCCCGCGACCTGTATGCCGGCTTGAAGATGAACAACGATGCTGTAAACGATAAGGACATTGCGTAATGAAGATTCACGAGTATCAGGCCAAAGAGATTTTTGCGGAAGCCGGCATTCCGATTCCGGCGGGAAAAGTGGCGACCAGTGCCGCCGAGGCATTCGCCATCGCGGAAGAGTTTAACGAACCGGTAATGGTCAAAGCCCAGGTTCATGTCGGCGGTCGCGGCAAAGCTGGCGGCGTGAAGTATGCCGAGAACGCCGAAGCCGCGCGAGTGCTGGCGCAGAAGATCATCGGAATGGACATCAAGGGGCTGACGGTCAAGAAAGTGCTGGTGACGGTGGCGGAAGAGATTCTCTCGGAAGCATATGTCGGCATCATCCTCGATCGTGTCACCAAGAAGCCCGTCATCATGGTGTCGGCGGCGGGCGGTATCGATATCGAGGAAGTCGCCGCCAAGACGCCGGAGAAGATTCATAAGCTGTATGTCGATCCCGTGCGCGGGCTGTGCTCGTATCAGGCGCGCGATCTGGCTTTTCACTTGTATCGGGATATCAATCAGGTCCGCCAGGCGGCCGACATCATCATGAAACTGTACGACATCTTCTGGAAGTGCGACTCCTCGCTGGTTGAAATCAACCCGCTCATCACCACGACCGGCGGCAAGGTGATTGCTCTTGACGCCAAGCTGAATATCGACGACAACGGTCTGTACCGCCAGCAGCGGATTGCCGGGATGCGCGACCTCGACGCCGAGGATCCCGCCGAAGTGAAGGCCCGCGACGCTGATCTGTCGTTCGTGAAGCTGGAAGGCAATATCGGCTGCATCGTCAACGGCGCGGGTCTTGCGATGGCGACCATGGACCTGGTTAAGCGCTACGGCGGCGAACCGGCCAACTTTCTCGATATCGGGGGATCGTCGAACCCGCAGAAAGTTGTCACGGCTATGCAGATCATCCTGGCCGATAAGAATGTCCGCGCCATTCTCATAAACATTTTCGGCGGCATTACNCGNTGTGACGATGTCGCCAATGGCATTGTGCAGGCGTTCGCCGAACTCAAACCGACTNTGCCGGTGGTCGTACGGCTGACCGGGACGAATGAGAAAGAGGCGCAGAAGATACTGGCATCCTTCCGATTGCCGACCGCCGACACGCTCGACGGTGGGGTGAAGAAGGCAATTGAACTGGCAGGCATGGAAGCGTAAGAAGGAGAGACACTGTGGCTATTTTCATAGACAAGAAGACGAAAGTGATCGTTCAGGGGATCACCGGTCGCGATGGTTCTTTCCATGCCGACCAGATGAAGAAGTATGGCACCAACGTTGTCGGCGGGGTAACGCCCGGCAAGGGGGGCACGAAAGTCGGCACTATTCCGGTGTTCAATTCGATGAGCGAAGCCGTGAAAGCAACCGGCGCGAATACGTCGGTCATCTATGTGCCGCCGCCATTTGCAATCGATGCGATCTACGAAGCCGCCGACGCGGGTATCAAACTGATCGTCTGCATCACCGAAGGCGTTCCGGCCAACGACATGATGAAAGTCCTGCCGTATGTGAGAGCCAAAGGCGCGCGTGTGATCGGTCCGAACTGCCCCGGGCTGATTTCGGCGGGCATGTGCAAGGTTGGAATACTTCCCGGCAATATCGTGAAGAAGGGACATATCGGCGTTGTNTCGCGCTCAGGCACCCTGACCTATGAAGCGATCTGGGCGCTGACTCTCGCCAATTTGGGGCAGACTTCCTGCATTGGTATCGGCGGTGATCAGGTAAACGGCACGACCTTCATNGACTGTCTCGAAGCATTCCAGGCGGATCCCGAGACTAAGGCGATCGTGATGATTGGTGAGATTGGTGGCTCGGATGAAGAGATGGCCGCTGAATTTATCAAGAAGCGCGTCACGAAGCCGGTGGTGTCATTTATCGCCGGTCAAACTGCTCCTCCCGGAAAGCGGATGGGTCATGCAGGCGCTATCATCTCCGGCGGTTCGGGAACGGCAAAAGAGAAAATCGAGGCGCTGAACAAGGCCGGAATTCCTGTCGCGGGCTCACCCACAGAAATCCCGAGTCTGCTCAAGCAGTTGATGTCGGGCAAGACCGGTGGAGGCAACAAAAAGAGGTCAAATAAGTTAGCCGGCGAGAAGCGCGACACAGCGCGCGCGGGCAAGTCGGTTGTGAAAAAGAGCACAAAAAAGGTTGCATCTTCCCAAAAGAAGCGTAAATAATACCAGTCTGTGAAACGACTTTTGGTTAATCTGACGAGCCCAAGGGCCCGCGTGGTTTGAGGATACAAAATGAGTGATTCAACCGGGGCGCAGCAATCGACCCCCAAAGCTGCCCCCAAAAGCAAGTATGACTATTCCAAGGGTCCGCTCCCTCTGAATATCAATTTGCAATGGTGTAAGGCGTGCAATATCTGCATCGCTTTCTGTCCAACCCAGGTGTTCGAGCCGGATCGTGACGGTCGGCCGGTACAGGCTCGCCCCGAGGCATGCACCCAGTGTACTATTTGCTGGACTCACTGCCCGGACTTTGCCATAACGTCCAATTACAAGTGAGGTAGTGAGATGGCTGCACAAAAGCAACGACGACTTATGCAAGGGAACGCGGCCTGCGTCCATGGCGCGATTTACGCCGGCCTGAGGTTCTATGCGGGCTATCCGATCACGCCGTCGACCGAAGTTGCCGAGGGCTGCTCGCGTGAGCTTCCCAAGGTAGGCGGAAGATTCATTCAAATGGAAGACGAAATTGCGTCAATCGCGGCCGTGGTCGGCGCTTCGATCAGCGGTCTCAAAGCGATGACGGCCACTTCCGGTCCCGGATTCTCTTTGATGGTTGAAAATATCGGCTACGCTTACATGACCGAAACCCCGTGCGTGGTGGTGAACGTCCAGCGCGGTGGTCCATCGACCGGCCTGCCGACCAAAGTCAGTCAGTCGGACACGATGCAGGCGCGCTGGGGGACCCACGGCGATTACACCGCCATAGCTGTCGCACCGTCCTCCATCGCCGACACGATTACCGAAACGATACGGGCATTCAATCTCGCCGAGCGGTTCCGGACTCCGGTCACGGTCCTGCTTGATGAAGTGATCGGTCACATGCGGGAAATGGTGGCGCTGCCGGAGCCGGGGGAGATACCGGTTATTAACCGTGTAAAACCAACGGTACCTCCGGATCAGTTCGTGCCGTTTGAAATGACACCAAATTGTGTGTCGCCGATGCCAGCTTACGGCGAAGGGTATCGGTACAACGTGACCGGGCTCACGCATGATACGATGGGTTTTTCCACCAACCGGGCCGATGAAATCGCGCCGAAGTTGGACAAGCTCAGAAACAAGATTGAGCGGTACACGGACGAAATAGACAAGCTGCGCGTGAGCATGATGGATGATGCCGAGATCGCGTTCATCGCCTATGGCACGGTGGCCCGCACCGCCATGCAGGCAGCCGCGATTGCCCGCGAAGCAGGCGTGAAGGTCGGGAACATTCAACTGTACACCATCTGGCCGTTTCCCGACAAGAAGATTGCCGAACTGTGCGCTCGCTGCAAGAAGGTGATTGTCGGCGAACTGAACATGGGGCAGATTGTGCACGAAGTGAAGCGGGTACTGCCGCATGACAAAGAAATTCATACGATTCAGCGGTACGACGGCGAAATCCTGACGCCGCAGCAACTGCTGCAGAAACTTGACGAGGTGCTGTGATGGCTGTGACGACTACAACAACGACAACCGCGGAGAAGCAGAAGTCGGACGTCATCCTGCAGTATCTTCGTCCGCGCAAGAAATTCCCGTCTGTCTGGTGCGCGGGATGCGGCAACGGCATTGTCATGAGCGCGCTCATTCGCGCGATTGACCGCCTGGCCATTCCGAAAGACAACATTATCATGGTCTCCGGAATCGGCTGTACCAGCCGCATGCCGGTCTACCTCGACTTCAATTCCCTGCACACGGCGCATGGCCGGGCGCTGGCGTTCGCGACCGGGGCAAAATTCGCCCAGCCGCACATGAAAGTGATCGTGATTACCGGTGACGGCGATGCCCTTGCTATCGGCGGCAATCACTTCATCCACGCCTGCCGGCGCAACATCGATATCACCTGTATTCTGATCAATAATCAGATCTACGGCATGACCGGCGGTCAGGGTTCACCCACAACGCCGTCCGGGGCCTTCTCATCAACCACGCCGTACGGCAATGTCGAGAAGCAGTTTGACCCGTGCTCTCTGGCGATTGCCGCCGGGGCCTCGTTTGTCGGTCGACACACGGTACATCACGCCGCCCAGCTCGAAAAGATGATCATGCAGGCAATCGAGCATCACGGCTTTTCGCTGGTTGAGGCGATCTCCAACTGCCATACGTATTATGGCCGCTTGAATCGGTCCGGAGATGCGGTGGCAATGATCAAGGGCTTCAAGGAAAACGCTGTAATGGTCGCAAAAGCGAAAGAGATGTCGCCGGAAGACCTGCGCGGAAAGCATGTTGTCGGTGTGCTGCACGAAATTGAGAAGACGGAGTTCTGCGATGAGTATCAGCTCATGGTGGACCGTCTGAAAGGAGGGCAGCGCTGATGCCCGGATTGCTCGACAAAGTTAAGATCCCGGAAGATCGTTTTGAGCTGCGTCTTTCCGGTTCCGGCGGCCAGGGCATGATTCTGGCGGCGGTTATNCTNGGCGAGGCGATCGGCACGCACGACAACCGCAACGTAACNCAGAGCCAGTCNTACGGCCCNGAGGCCCGCGGCGGNGCGTCCAANTCCGANGTNGTCATCTCNTCCAACGAAATCTACTATCCAAAAGCGATGGGTCTCGATCTGCTCCTGGCTATGACACAGGAAGCGCTCGACAAGTATTATCCCGATCTCAAGAAGGGCGGGACTCTCGTTGTCGATACCACGCTCGTTACTGATGTGCCNACNGACNANTANTACGGNCTGCCGTTNACNCGGCTGGCNCGCGANGANGCCGGNCACATCATGGTNGCNAATGTAATCGCTCTGGCCGCCATTGCGGCGCTCACCGGCATTGTGAANCGCGANGCCCTCACCGACTCTGTGCTGAAGCGGGCTCCCCGTGGCACCGAGGACAAGAACCGTGCTGCTATCGAGATTGGATTTCGGGAAGCGGCCAGGATCAAGAAGAGCTGACGACTGAGAGCCATGCATGAATCGTACTTTGTTGATCATTAAACCGGATGTCACGGAGCGCAACTTGGTCGGCCATGTGGTCAGCCGTCTGGAACGGGCTCGTTTCAGGATCGTGGCTATGCGCCTGACGCGGCTTTCGGAAACCGATGCGCGCCGGTTTTATGCCGTGCATGAGGGTAAGCCGTTCCTGAGTGATCTCGTTCGCTTCATGGCGTCAGGACCATGCGTGCCGATGGTGGTGGAAAAGGAAAATGCCGTTGAAGACATTCGCACGCTTATCGGCGCGACCGACCCCGCCAAGGCCGCCTGCGGTACCGTCCGCAATGAAATTGGCAGAGATATACAAATGAACTCGGTTCACGCGTCGGATTCCGACGCCAATGCCGTCAAGGAGATTGCGTTCTTCTTCCCCGAATTGTAGTCGATCCCGATCCGGACCCTGTCGGGCAAAGGGTGTGAAGGACCTGTGCGACTATGCTGGTAACTTTGACATACGGCGGAGCGCCGCTTGTTCTCAACATGCCGCCGCATGTGAGCGTTCACACCTTTGCCCCTCACCGAATCGAGCATCCCGCGTCCTTTGATGAGTTTCATGCCGCCTTCAGGGCTGCCTGGAAGTGGGAAATCACCGATGATTCTTCGCCGCTGTTCGTTGTCAACGACGCCTATCGCCATACACCCACGGCTGTCGTTCTCACCTGGATCGAACGCATCCTTCCCGGCATTCTCCAGCGCGCCCGCTTTCTGGTAGCGACCGGGGCACACCAGCCGCCCACCGATAAGGACCTGCAATCGATTTTTGCCGGCCATCTAAAAACGATCCGGCCCCGTGTGGAATGGCACGTTGCAACTGATCTGGCCTCAATGATGAAGGTCGGCGCTGACTCACAAGGCAGCGACGTCTACCTCCACCGGCGTGTTTTCCAGCACAGTCCGGTGATTCTAATCGGCTCAGTCGAGCCGCACTATTTCGCCGGTTTCACGGGTGGACGAAAGTCCCTGTTTCCCGGACTCACTGATCTGGCCACGATCGAGCGGAACCACAATATGGCCGGTTCGATGGCTGCCGCCCCTATGAAACTCGACGGCAATCCGGTGGCTGAACACCTTGAATCGCTTATGGCGCTTATCGATACCAGTAGTGTCTTGTCAGTACAACTGGTGCTGGACTCAGCCGGTACAGTGGCCGGATTTTCAATTGGCGATGTCGAGTCCAGTTTCACAGGCGCCGCGACAACGGCCAGGGCCATGTTTGGCCACACGCTTGACCAGCCGCTTGATGCCGTCCTGTGCGAAATGCGCCCACCGCTGGACAAGAACATGTATCAGGCCCAAAAGGCGTTGGAGAACTGCCAGCAGGTGGTGGCCAATGGCGGCACGGCCATCGTCGTCGCCCGCTGCGACGAGGGGGTCGGCTCAGAGTTCTTCATTAACGAGGCCCAAAACTGGGACCGGACTAACAACCGACCCGGGGACGGCATTTACCGATTCGGCTCACATAAGCTCTCCCGCATGGTGGCCCATCAGAAGAGGATCGATGTCCGGCTCTTTTCATCCCTGCCCGATGCTATCGTCGAAAAGGTGTTTTATCACCCGGCGGGTGATCTTTCCGCATTAATCGTTGCGTTGGCTCAGGGGAAGAGCGATTTTCAACTCGGTGTCGTTTACGATTCAGGACATACGGTCCTGGGACTTGAAGATGGTAAACACTCGTCATAATTAAGAGGAAGCTATGAACAAAAAGATCGCAGTCATCGGAGCCGGAAATGTCGGCGCCTCATGCGCCGTCTATCTGGCCGAAGCCAACTTCGCGGATATTATTTTGATCGATGTCGTCGAGGGAATCCCGCAGGGTAAGGGCTTGGACCTCACCCAGGCGGGACCTGTACGCGGCTATAACAGCCGTGTCAGTGGCAGTAATGATTACAAGGACATAGCCGGCGCCGACATCGTCGTCATGACCGCCGGACTGGCCCGCAAACCGGGGATGACCCGTGAAGACCTGCTGACCAAGAACGCTGAGATCGTCGGCATGGCCGCCGAAAACATCAAGAAACACGCACCCAATGCGTATGTGGTGGTGGTTTCCAATCCGCTCGATCTCATGACTTACCACATGCAGAAGGTGACGGGCTTTCCGACCCACCGTGTAGTCGGTCAGGCCGGCGTGCTCGATTCCATTCGTTTCCGCACGTTTGTGGCGATGGAATTGGGTGTGGCGCAGACCGATGTCCAGGCGATGGTTCTCGGCGGACACGGCGATACCATGGTTCCGCTGCCGCGATACACAACGGTCGCCGGTATTCCGGTTTCCGAATTGATTTCGGCCGAACGCATCAAGGCCATCTGCGACCGCACTGCCGACGGCGGCGGCGAAATCGTCCGCTTGCTGAAGACCGGCTCGGCATTCTATGCACCGGCGGCGGCTTCGGTCGACATGTGCCGCGCGATTTTCAACGACGAGAAGCGGGTGCTGGCGGCGTCCGCCATGCTCACTGGCCAGTACGGCATCAAGGACATTTATATCGGTGTGCCGGTCGTCCTCGGCGGCAAGGGCATGGAGAAGATTCTCGAACTGAAACTCGACAAAGACGAACTGGCAGCGTTGCAGAAATCAGCCGCTACGTACAAAGAGCATTTGAAGATTCTCGGATACTGAAGGTAAAACCATGGCGAAATACAAACACATCGTCGTGCCGGCTAATGGCTCGCCGGTCACGATCAAGAACAAGAAGCTGGTCATCCCCGACAACCCGATCATCCCGGTGATCGAAGGCGACGGGATTGGCCGCGATATTATGAAAGCCACCCGGCGCATTGTCGATGCCGCTGTGGCGAAGGCATACGGCGGCAAGCGACGCATCGCATGGATGGACGTCTACGCCGGTGAAAAGGCCAACGAGCTGTATGGTGAGTGGCTGCCCAAAGAAACGATCGACGCAATCAAGAAGTATTATGTCTCCCTCAAGGGTCCGCTCACCACTCCGGTCGGAGGCGGTTTCCGTTCGCTGAACGTCACACTCCGTCAGGTGATGAACCTGTACGCGTGCGTGCGACCGGTGCGGTATTTCGAAGGGGTCGGCTCGCCGGTCACGCATCCGGAGCGCCTGAATATCGTTATTTTCCGCGAGAATACGGAGGATGTTTACGCCGGTATCGAGTGGCGAAAGGGCTCGCCCGAGGTGAAGAAGGTCATCAGCTGGTTGAACAAGACGATGAAGACCAAGATCCGCACTGATTCCGGCATCGGCATCAAACCGATCTCGTCCACCGGTTCGAAGCGTCTGGTGCGCAAGGCCATTCAGTATGCCATCGATAAGAATCGCAAGTCCGTCACGCTGGTGCACAAGGGCAACATTATGAAGTACACCGAAGGCGCCTTCCGTGACTGGGGTTACGAACTGGCCAAGAAGGAGTTTCGCGACAGGATCGTGACTGAGGATGAAGTCTATTCGCTCTATGACGGCAAGGTGCCGGCAGGGAAGATCGTCGTGAAAGATCGCATCGCCGATTCCATGTTCCAGCAGATTTTGATTCGCGCCGACGAATACGATGTCCTTGCCACGCCCAACCTCAACGGTGACTATCTGTCCGATGCCTCCGCCGCGCAGGTAGGCGGACTCGGCATGGCGCCGGGCGCCAATATCGGCGATTTCATTGGTCTCTTCGAAGCGACTCACGGCACCGCGCCAAAGTACGCCGACAAGGACATGGTGAATCCCGGTTCGCTGCTGCTATCGGCAGTGCTGATGCTGGAGTATATGGGCTGGGACGAGGCGGCTCGCATGATCGAAAGCGGCCTCGAAAAGACCATCCAGCAGAAGACAGTTACCTATGATCTGGAGCGGCAGATGCCCGGTGCGACCAAGGTCAGCACCTCGCAGTTCGCCACCCACATCATTGGGAATCTGTGATCCGAGCATATAGAAACAAAGCAGCGGAGCCGTTTTCGGCTCCGCTGTTTCTTTAGAGACAAAGCCTTCGGGATGCGAACCTAGTTACCCTTGGCCAGTCGCTGAGTATCAATCGCGATGACCAGCTCCTCGTTGGTTGGAACCACCAGTGTGCGAACCTTGGCGCCGTCCGCAGAGATGTCCATCTCTTTGCTGACCGCGACCTTATTCTTCTCTTCGTTGATGCTGATGCCGAAGAACTCCATGCCTTGGCAGGTGAGTGACCGCACCGGCGCTGAGTTTTCGCCGACACCGGCAGTGAATACGATGGCGTCAACCCCGCCCAACGCCGCCACGTACGCTCCAATGTACTTCTTGAGACGATAACAGTATACTTCGAGTGCCAGTTTGGAATTCTCATTCCCCTTGTTGGCGGCATCGATGATCTCCCGCATATCCGAGGACACACCGGAGATACCGGCTAAGCCCGAATGCTTATTCAGCATGGTGTTGCCTTCGTGCAGGGAAAGTTCCTCGCGCGCCATGATGTGAAGAATGATCGCCGGGTCGAGATCCCCCGAACGAGTCCCCATCAGAAGCCCTTCGAGAGGTGTGAATCCCATCGAAGTGTCAATCGACACACCGCAGTTTACCGCAGCGACCGAGGCGCCGTTACCCAGGTGACAGGTAATCAGCTTAAGGTCCTTGAGCGGCTTGCCGAGCATGGCCGCGGCGCGATCCGAGACGAACTTGTGCGAAGTGCCGTGAAAGCCGTAGCGCCGGATGCCGTAACGCTTATAGAACAGGTACGGGATGCCGTAGATAAACGCATGGGTGGGCATGTTGCAGTGGAACGCAGTGTCGAAAACGGCTACCTGCGGAATGTTTGGCAGGGTCTTCTGACACGCGTTGATCCCGCGGATATTGTGGGGATTGTGCAGCGGCGCCAGTTCGATGAGCGCGCGCAGGTGCGACATTAACTCCGGCGTGATCAGGACGGAATCCTTGAACTCCTCGCCGCCGTGCACTACCCGGTGTCCCACCGCCTCGATTTCCGATTTATCCTTGATGACCCCGTGATTGGGTGACAGCAGCATTGACACGACGAATTCGATGGCCGCGATATGGTCGAGAATCTCCGCCGAGACCTTGATTTCCGGACGGTCCCACGGCTTGTGGGTGAGCACGGAATCGGCCATCCCGATTCGGGAGACCAACCCCTTTGCCATTGCGACCTGAGTCTCGGTGTTGATTAACTGGTACTTCACCGATGACGATCCGCAGTTGAGAACCAGTATCTTCATTTGGTCACCTCCGCCGCTACCCGGCCGTTACGGAACTCACTTATCCGGTTCCCTTCAGCATCGTATTCGAAGAACCCCTTGCCGGTCTTGACACCGAGATGTCCGGCCCGAACCAGCTTGCGCAGCACGGGGCAGGGGTTGTACTTGTGATCGGATAGCTCTCTAAGGAGATTTTCCATCCACGACATGACGACATCAAGTCCCATCATGTCCGCCAGGGCCAGGGGGCCGATATTGAACCCGAACCCGAGCTTCATGGCATCGTCGATATCTTCGGCCGAGGCCACGCCTTCCATCAGCACATGCATGGCCTCATTGAGCATGACCACGATAATTCGGGTGGTCACGTAGCCGGGATACTCGGTGACGGTAATGTGCTTCTTGTCCAAAAGGTTGGCAAACGCCACCGCCCGCTGGAAAGTCGCTTCATCAGTCTTCAGCCCCTTGACGATTTCCACCAACGGTATTTTCGTAACCGGATTCAGGAAATGCATGCCGATCACCTTGTGCGGGCGAATCGTCGCCGAAGCAATTTCGGAAACCGAAATCGTCCCGGTATTGGTCACCAGAATGGCGTCCTGATTGCAGATGGAATCGAGCTTCTCGAACAATGCCCTTTTCTTTTCCAGGTCCTCGTGGATAGCTTCGAAGACGATCTCCGCATCCTCCGCGACCGACAGGTCGGATGAAGGGTGGATCCGCGAGAGATTGGCCCGCTTATCGGCCTTGGTGAGGCCCCAGCGGCTGATCTCCCGATCCATCGCCTCGGATATCTTCTTGATCCCCTTCTCCGCTACTTTAGTGGTCCGGTCCACCAGCGTAACTTCCTGGCCGGTTGTGGCTATCGCCTCGGCCAGCCCTTGCCCCATCACTCCGGCTCCCACTATGACAATCTTTGCCTTAGCCATATTTCAAATGTCTTTCTCAAACCTTGTGAAAATAGTAACAATCACCTTTCAAGGATTGTACAATATGTGTACTCTCTCTATCGGTGCAAGTGCAAATTCAATAAAGCGCTAAGTATTGACTTTCCCGAAATCAATTGGGAAGGGAAGAGCGTACAAAAGTGTATAATAGTCGTGATTACATGACAAATGAGACTATTTGACACCAGGAGCAAAAGTCTGTATACTAACCCCGTCCCTTTTAGGCATTGGGAGACAATATGTTAAGACGGTTTTGTTCGTTCGGTCTCGCCGCCACTCTGCTTCTCTTGAGCGTTGCTTCGGCTGACGCCATTACCAGAGTGGGCAAGAAATACAATGTTCTCGAATTTGGCGCCGGTTACGCCTCGCCGTACGGGCACTATGACAATTTTGGCGGGGAATACTTCATTGATCAGTACGACCGGTTCCACCAACTGAATGCGGACCAGGTCTTCAAGTCATCGTACTCGATCGGCGTCTTCTTCGGCCAGTTGCGGAATCGCTGGATGGTGTCCGTTGGCGGTGTCTACACGAAAGTGAACCAGTTGGACACGATCGTTGTCGGAAACTTCGGCTATGTCTGGCCCTACGCCGGTGCGGTGGTCTTCTCGAATTTTGGACAGTGGGATCTCCGTCTAGACGTCAACTATCAGTTCATGGACATCTCGGAAAACCAGTTCACCCCTTATGCCGGCATCGGGCTGGCGGCCGGGCTTATATCCGAAACGGCTCCAGGGATCGACGCCAATTACGATGCGAACACTCTCTTGAGCGCCAACTTTGGCGTGGAGTTCAAGCTCTGGACCTCAGCCGACAAGCGAAAATTCGTTACGCTCGCGTCCGTCAACAGCTATGATTTGCTCTCGTCCGGCTACCGCCCTCGAAATCTGAATATCGGCGGAGCCATTAAAGTGTACATGAGACCGTAATTGGCATTTCTATTGAACCGAGAACACTCTTTTGCCCGAAAATCAGGTACGGTGAGAAGCCGGTATCGCGTGCTGATGCTTGCTGGCGCGGCGCTGCTATCGTTACAGTGCGGCAGTGATAGCCCGTCCCAACCGCAAGCCCAAAAACCGGACATCACCCAATTTTCGGCCTCGCCGGCCGACCTGGTTCCCGGCGATTCCACGCTCTTCACCTATGCCGCAGTTCGGGCCGATTCGCTCGTCCTGACTCCTCCCGGCCAGAGACTCGCGAGCGCAACATCCGGTTCTCTGTATGTCAAGCCGGTACTTCCGACTCGTTATACTTTGCGGGCCTACAACGCTTCGGGTCAGGATTCCGCAAGTGTTCAGGTGACGATGTCAACGCTCACTCCAGTGCTCACGCTCGCGCTGAGTGAGGATACTATAGTTACGGGAGATTCGACCACTCTCACGTACACTGCGACGCACACCGACTCAGTAATTTTGCAGAGTGTCGGAAAACTCACGCCGGCTGCGGGCGGTGCGCGTGTCCTTAAACCGACCGCCAACACAACGTACGTGGCTGTGGCGTACGGTTTGTACGGTCGTGATACGGCTCAGGTGTCCGTGCGGGTGGAGGTGCCCTACCAGATTCAGGCGCCCAACGGCGGCTTCTACAAGGGGACTATGGGGTCGTCGGTTCTGAATCCCGAATTGAGATTCAGAGTGGTCGATTTCTCTGCTGCCACTTTGTACAAGCCGTGGATTCATTTCAGCGCCACAAATGGCGACGGTGTGCTTTCCGCAGACTCGCTGCAACCATCATCCACCGGCTTTGCCGACCTGAATTATGATTTTGGCGGTAAGCTGGGCCGCGCAACAATCACCGCGACGGTGCCCGGATACGACACTATGTCGGTGGAAGTTCGGGCCGACATCCTGACTCCGGGTGCCAGCGGACAGGGGCAGTACGTGTTGTTTTCTGATAAGTACGGTACCGTGAAGATTCTCAACGGGCCACCGGCCTCTGTCGATGTCGATCCGCAATACTGCATTCTGTATGCAAATTATGAGACAGCCAAGGGCGTGGTAGTGGTTCTCGAAGATAATCCCTGTGACGCCACGGCAAACGACAATGAGCCAGTCCAGGGGGTGATCGTCAACACCGTTTATGCGGGGAAGACCGAAAAGGGAATAGGTATCGGCTCGACTTATGCGCAGATCACCTCGGCGTATGGTCAACCGGATTCGGTGTATATTGATCCAAATCCGCCTCCGGCATTGACGCTCGAGTATTGGGCTCTCGGGATGATCATCTATTGCGGCACCACCGATTCGACAGCATTCGAAATTCATCTCACGAAACTGGTGGGGAACACGCCGGCCGCATCATTAACGGA
>PQAP01000007.1:25503-51653 GCA_003105265.1 candidate division GN15 bacterium
CTTGCGGCGGATCGCGCCGCCCGAGAGGCGGCGGGGTTGATGATCGAGGAGATCCATTCATGCTGATGACATTCGTCGCCACGGTCTTTGTACTGGGCCTGCTGATATTCATTCACGAGCTCGGCCATTTCATCATGGCCAAGCGCGTGGGGATTCGCGTCGAAAAGTTTTCGCTCGGTTTTCCGCCGAACATTCTGTCCAAGAAAATCGGCGAAACGACATACTGTATCGGCATCATCCCGCTCGGCGGGTATGTCAAGATGTTGGGGGAGAACCCGGAAGAAGAGGGCGCGGGGGAGTCTGCGGAATCGGGAAAGACTCAATTCACCTGTGACGAATTCATGTCCAAATCCGTGGGACAGCGGGCGGCCGTGATCTTTGCCGGCCCGTTCATGAATTACCTTCTCGCAATCGTACTGCTCTCGGGAGTCTATCTCGCCGGACGGCCGGTCTTCGATAACACGCGAATCGTGCTTGATGACATAAGCAAGGGAGACCCTGCCTACGCGGCCGGCCTCAAGAGCGGCGATCAGATTATCGCTCTCGACGGCGCCCCGATGAACAGCTACGATTCGTTGCGAACACTGGTTCGCGCCCACAAAGGAAATCCGCTTCAATTAACCTGGCTGCGCGGAAGCGATACGCTGAGCGCCACGATCACGCCCAAAGTGGTGGCCGAGATGAACGAACAGGGCCAGGTCGATTCGGTCGGCGTACTGGGCTTCAGTCAGAAGGTCCAGCGCTACGAGAGCGTGGGTTTCGTGACGTCGATTACACAGGGATTCATTATGACCCACGTGCTGGTGTGGGAGACGGCCAAATTCCTCAAGCGTCTCGTCACCGGACAGGCGTCGATTCGTCTGGTTGGCGGCCCGGTGTTCATTGCGCAGCAATCCGGACGTGAGGCCCAGAAGGGCTTGCGTTTCCTTTTCGGATTCATCGCGCTCCTGTCGGTTAATTTGGCGGTGCTCAATGTTCTGCCGATTCCGATACTCGACGGCGGTCATCTGCTGTTTCTGCTTATCGAGAAGATTCGCGGCAATCCACTGTCTGTTCGGGCGCGGGCGATCGCCCAGCAGGTCGGGATCGTCTTTCTGCTTGGCGTGATAGTACTGGTGACGTATAATGACATTTTGAGGGCGTTCCGCGGCTTCTGAGATCGGCAGAGGAATCCGCGATTCTCGCTCGTATAATGATGTGGTGATTGCAGGCAGGCAGAGGTAATGATGAAGGCAACAAGGACCGTCACGGGCAAACCGTCGTCTCCGAAACAACACTCCGTCGCATATACGCTCTGGGATAACGTCAAGCAGCTGTTTATCGCAGTCATCCTGGCTCTCCTGATCAAGAGTTCGGTGGTAGAGGCGTACAAGATTCCGACCGCCTCGATGGAGGACACGCTGCTGATAGGAGATTTCCTGCTGGCCAACAAGTTTGTGTACGGCGCTCGAATCTGGCCGACCGACTGGCGGCTTCCCGCGATTCACAATCCGGAGCGCGGCGACGTGGTTATCTTCATCTATCCGGTCGACGGCGTGACGAAATACATTAAGAGATGTGTCGGTCTTCCGGGCGACACCATCTTCATAAGAGACAAAGTCCTCTATGTGAACGGCAAGATATTTCCGAACCCGCCCCACTCCAAATTNGAGAGCCCGGTGATTGAGCCGCGGGGGCCCAACGGTCAGGATTCCAGAGACAATTTCGGCCCGTANGTCGTGCCGAAGAACGGCTACTTCATGATGGGGGATAACCGGGACAACTCCGCCGATTCCCGCTACTGGGGGCCGGTACCCAGTGACCTTATTCTCGGCAAAGCACTCCTGGTTCACTGGTCCTGGGACGATAGCCGATATGTTTCGCCGCCGGTGGATTTGAAAGATCCGCTGTCGGTGCCGAGGATGTTCGTCTATAACGCCCGTCACTTTTATCAGAAAGTCCGGTGGGACCGTTTGTTCCATCTCATTCACTGATACCGGATCCAACGGGCCGATGGGATGTATAATCAGAGGATGAGGAACGCTCGATTTTACCGTATAGCTCTGGCGGCGCTGATGGCGTTGTCCGCCTCTGCGTCCGCGGCCCCGAAGATTCAAGCCACCGACGGGACGTTTTCCTTCGGCAAGATATTGCAGCATGCCGTGCTGACGCGGCGATTCTGGCTCAAGTCGGTGGGCGATCAGCCGGCCAGGATTGTCGAAGTGACCCCCGATTGCGGCTGCACCGAGCTGTTTTTCAAGGACTCGCTCATCAATCCGAAAGACAGCGTCTCGCTTGACGTCGTGCTTCACACCCGAAGCTTTATCGGTTTTATCGAGAAGCGCCCGCTGATCCGCATTGCGGACAGCAACGACACGCTGCGGCTCAAACTCTACGCGGAGATTCTCGTCAAACCGGAGAACGCGAAACCGCTGGTCCTGACGCCGGAGAAGGTGGACGTGTCGCAGTACAGCGCCCGGCCGCGGCGCAAAGGCGTATTCACGATCACCAACAACTCTATGTCGGACTACCAGATCACGGTAGTCGATTCCAGCCACAAGAGTTTCGATATTGTGCTGCCCAAATTCATCAAGGCGCTCGGCAAGGTCGAGGGACAGGTGATTGTGCACAAAGACGCGGTTCCCACCTCCTTCGAGCAGTCGTTCACCTTCGAGATCAATGACGATGGCCGCTCGCGCTACTCCGTACCGATATGGCGGCTGTACCAGGTGAAGGACGCCCCCACGCCGGCATCTCCCACCGGGAAATAGTGTTTCTCACTGACACTCGCAGAGGCGCAAGTCTGTCCATACAGCCGGTCTATTTTTGAGTTGATTTCACGGTGCCGCCCGGTTAATTGCTTCCCATGTATCAACTGAAAGCGGAGCATGTTTTCAAGCGCTTCGGCTCACGCAAGGTACTCAACGATATCTCCTTTGAATTACGAACGGGCGATTCGATGGCCGTGGTCGGTCCCAACGGTTCCGGCAAATCGACCCTTTTAATGCTCCTGCTGGCGTCCGGTCGGCCGACCCGGGGGACGATTGAGTACGCGCTCGACAGCAAGCCGCTCGATGACTCCGCCGTCCGCTCGGCCACATCGCTCGTCTCGCCGTATCTCAATCTCTATGACACGCTGACCGCTGAGGAGAACCTGATCTTCTTCGCAGCCGTCTCGGGTCGGTCCATACAAGGCAAGGAGATCAACGCCATGCTGACGCGGGTCGGTCTGGAAGGACGCGGCCCCGACCAGGTTGGAGCGTATTCATCCGGTATGAAGCAGCGTCTCAAATACGCGGTCGCCCTGCTGAACAGGCCGGCATATCTGTTTCTGGACGAACCGACGTCCAACCTCGACGAAGACGGCAAGCGGATTGTCGCCGATCTGATCGAGGAGTATCGGAGCCAGTCGATCATCGTGATCGCCACCAATGAACCGGAGGAGCAGCGTCTTGCCAGAACTGTCTGTCGGGTTGCTTAGCCGCGCGTTTGCGGTCTACGCCAAGGACATCCGGGTCGAGCTCCGCACCCGCTACGCGATCAATGCCATATTCATGTTCGGGGTCACGACGCTGGTGGTCGTGTCGTTCGCGCTTGGCCAGAGCGGGCTGCCGCCGAAATTGCTGGCCGCCCTGTTCTGGATCATCATGTTCTTTGGCGCCATGTCCGGGCTCTCTCACGTGTTCGTCAGGGAAGAGGAGTCGGGAACCTCGTTGGCTCTTCGGCTCCGCGCCCACCCGGATGCCATTTACTGGGGGAAACTGCTTTTCAATTTCACCCTGCTGGCGATGATGACCGTCATTATTACCCCGCTCTTTTTTATCTTCACCGATGCCCCAACGTCAAACCTGCTGCCGTTCCTGATCGTCCTGGTGCTGGGCGTGATCGGGCTGTGNGGCGCCACGACGATCNTNGCNGCGATNATCTCNAAGGCCGCGGTCAAGGGGGCGCTGTTTGCGGTGCTNTCGTTCCCGATCCTCATGGTGCTNTTGTTTCTGCTGGTGACATCGACCGCCTCGCTTTTCGACGGNAAGGGGCTGTCCGANATCCTGACCGAGGTCCANGGNCTAATNGCNTACTGCGGCATAATGATTACCGCCTCGGTTCTCCTGTTCCGGTTTGTCTGGCTGGAGTGAAACCGGACGTGTTTCCGTCTTCTTTTGTCCCCGGTCCGCTGTCCGGGATGTCGGCAATCGAAATAAGTCCTTACGCGCCCTACAAAAAACTGGACAATCGGCTTGAACACAGCTTTCTTTCGGCCACTCTCCGGTCGGGAAAGCTGATTTAATCAGACCTATCGGTCAATCGTTTACAGCGCAGGCACCGTCGAGCACATAATCTGACACTTCCGAACCGGGGTGCCACAACACAATAGAGGACTTAATGAGCAGGTGGGCTTTAGAATACTCTTTCGACGTTGACGAAGAAAACGCCGTCATCTATGCCAAAGTTTTCGGTATCTGGAAAGCCGACACTGCCCGCGGCTACCACGAAGACTTCAAGGCCGAGGTGGCGCCGATACTCGGCCGACCATGGGCCAAAGTGATAGATCTCAGCAACTGGAAAACCTCGTTTCCCGAAGTCATCAGGATTATCGGTGAACACATGGCGTGGTCGCGCGCCAATAACGTGGCGATGTCGCTGTATATCCTCAATAATCCGAGCACATTCAGGCAACTTCAAGAGATGTTCGACGCGGGCGGCACGAAGGGTGTTTCGCAGACTTTCCGCACGTACGCCGACGCCGAGAAATTCCTCAGGGAACACTGGATCAACAAGAAGCAGCAGGCGAAGTCGTAGGTCAGGCGCGCTTCGCGCTTGACACTTCACTGAGATTGCTTCGTCGCAGCGCGACCCTTCGACTTCGCTCAGGGCGACGCGCTACTCCCAGCAATGACCATTATGACGTGACCCAATTGCCGTCAGGTCACACCCGCCTGCGGCGGGCACGACCTGACCGAGGGCAAGACCTCGGCAGTAGAGACCATGTCAACCGCCCGGAGGCGGTTGACCTACGTTGTCACAAATACCGCCGGAACCACTTCAGCATCCACTCCAGTCGGGCGATGCGGCGGTCGGGGCGGCCGTGTCGCGAGAGGCCGTGCGGCTCCTGCGGGAAACGGACGAACTCGACCGTCTTGCCGAGCACTTTGAGCATCGCGAACATCTGCTCCGCCTGCTCAATGCCGCAGCGGAGATCGGACTCGTTGTGTAGAATCAGCACCGGCGTCTTCACGTTCTTGAAATACGTGATCGGTGAACAGTTCTCGTAATTCTCCTTATTGTTCCACGGGTAACCATTGAACTCGCGATTGAGCGAGAAGCCGAAATCGGATGATCCGACAAACGATTTCAGGTCAACCACCGAGCGCTGAGTCACCGCCGCTTTGAACCGGTTGGTGTGGCCGATAATCCAGTTAGTCATGTAGCCACCGTACGATCCGCCGGTGACGCCGATCTTTTTCTTATCCACGAACTTCATTGTCTCGAGGTAATCCGTCGCCGCCATGCAGTCTTTGTAGTCGAGGTCACCCCAGCCGCCGGCGATTGCCTCGGCCCAGGTTTCACCGCGCCCGGCGCCGCCGCGGGGATTGGTGTAGAGGACCACATATCCCTGCGCGGCGAGGAACTGCATTTCGTGGAAATAGGTGTGGGCATACTGGACGCGCGGTCCGCCGTGAATTTCAAGAATCGCGGGATACTTGCGGCCCGGCTTGAAATCCGGCGGGGTGACGAGCCATCCCTGAACCTCGGTCCCATCGAACGATTTGAACATCAGGTCACGCGTGCGGGCGAGGCGGATATCGGTTCGAAGGAAAGCGTTCAGGTCGGTATGCTTCTTCACTTTGGTTTCGCCGCCATAGGCGGTCGGGCAGGTCATGAGATCGCCGGGATTCGAAATGTCCGCACCGATGAACGCGACGGTGCGAGAGGGGCCGTTGACGCTGAAGCTCTTGATATGGCATTTCCCTTTGTATATCCGGGTCGGCTTGCCGCCGGAGCGGGGGATATAGTAGAGATTGGTGGCGCCGGTGTCGGAGGAGAGGAAGAACAGCCGCTTGCTGTCGGCGGACCATTCCAGTCCTGATGGCCCGTGTCCCTCGGCCAGGTCGATGATCGACTGGTCGACCGTCATGCGGTCGAATTTGGGGACCAGATCGCGGGCTTTGGTGCCGCCGTTAACACCGACTACCCAGACGTGCAGGTTGGTGACGCCCCAGGCATCGTTCGGGTTGGCGTGTCCGATGTAGGCGAGCCACTTGCCGTCGGGGGAGAAGCGCGGCGATTCGATCGGGCCGGCGGGAGTCGGTATGCGGCGCTCGCGGCCGCCGGTTATCGGCATGACAAACAGGTCATGGCGCATATCATCGAGATCAGGGTTTTTCGCGCGGTTGGAGACGTAGGCGATGGACCTGCCATCGGGTGACACGGTTACATCGCCGTTGTCCCGTTTGCCGCCGGTAATCTTTTGGAGTTTGGCGGTGGCGATGTCGAGAGAATAAACCTGGAAGATATCTTTCGGCAGGAAGCCGAGGCCGTCCAGCCGGTACCAGAGCCGGGTGATGTGACGATAGGCGGGCGGCTCGGATTTCTTCTTCTCGTCTTGGATGTAGTGCGAGTCCTCGTACCGCATGGTAAAGATGAGTGTCCTGCCGTCGGGCGTCCAGTTGAGAGCGCCGATGGCGGCCTCGAGTTCGATCAGTTTCCGCTCGGCGCCGCCGGATATCGGCATGAGATAGATGCCGGTCTTCTTGTCGCGGGTCGAAACAAAGGCCAGTGTTTTGCCGTCGGGCGACCAATATGGTTTGCCGTCGCTCTGCTTGCCGTGCGTAAACTGGATATTGGAACCGATTTTAAGGTCCAGCATATACAGATTGGTGTAATACTTGTTGTCCTTTTCGTCGATGTGCTCCACGGTGTAGGCGACGTAGCGCTCATCGGGAGAAATCGAGACCGAAGTGAGGACCTGGTATCGGAACAGATCTTTGGCCGTAATCTTGCGGGGTTGCCGTTTGCGTGTCGCCATGAGGGTCGATCCTTTCGCTTGCCGGTAGAGTTATCCTGGTGCAATGTACGCAGGACAATCCGTTGTCGGAAAGCGAATTGTTTACGGGCCGGGGGCGCCGGTCGGCGGCGCAAAATTGGATTGCTTATGTCGATGAATGGTATTTTCTTTTTCGGGAGCTTTTCGGGCGGAATGCTGTTATAGCGTGAGGTTTCGGCCGAAAGGCCCGTGTGGTCGCAGATATTTCATGTAGGAGGATAGATCTTTGGAAGTTCTGACGCTCATTAACAAGGTCCGTGGCTTCGAGGGAAAGCTTCCCGCGAAAGTTAAGGAGAATCAGCCGCTGGAGCAATACTCGGGGAAGACGCCGGCGGAGTTGAAGCGGATGCTTCGGACGATGCTCACCGCCCGGCGAGTCGAGCGGGAGGAGAAGCTGCTGCTTCGCAAAGGGTACAACCGCTTCTTCATCGGGTGCGGCGGCAAGGAACTGATCGATGTGGCATGGGCCGACAATCTGCGCAAAAATGATCCTTTTTTCGGGTATTACCGCAACAAGGCGTTCGATCTGCACCGCGGCTCCACGCTGTGGGACAAGATGCTCGAGGCGATTGGCGATGCCCGTGCGCACAACAAGGGCATGCAGATCCCGGCGCATCCGGGTTACCCCGATATGGCGGTACTTCCGCAGGCCTCGCCGACCGGCTCGCACGCGATCGAGGCATCCGGGACCGCCGAGGCGGTCGGCTATCCCATACCGGTATCAATGCAGTCACATATTCCCGGCGGGGCGTTTCCGCAGGACGCCATAACGCTGTGCAGTTTGGGCGAGGGGTCGACATCGGAAGCGGAGTTTGCCCGCGCTGTTTTCTATTCCGTCTTTTTCAAGACCAAAGCCATTTACGCGATCTATAACTGCGGGTGGGCGATTTCCGTATCAGTCGAGGAACAGTTTCCCGAAGGGGATCCGACCACGCCGTACGAGGGATTCCAGCGGTTCGGTCTCAAGATCATGCAGGTGGACGGCACTGATGTCAAGGACAGCTTGGCCAAAGTGGCCGAGGCGGTAGAGTACGCGCGCTCCGGCAAAGGGCCGGTGCTGCTCAATATCCGGACGACACGCGAGGGCTCGCATTCCGGCTCAGACGATCAATCCTTCTACATGGACCCGGTAGAGCAGGACTGGCACACCTACAACGACTGCATTCTAAAAACCTGCAATACGTTTATCGAGGACGGTATCATCACGCCGAAGGAGATCGGAGACATCTGGGATGAACTGGATAAAGAGATAACCGCCCTGTCCGCCAAGGCCGTGGCCTCGTTTCAGCCGAAAACGACCGACCTGATCAAAGGACTGGTCTATGCCTACGATTTCGGGAAAGCGAAGGAAACGTGGAAGAAATTCCGCGCGGCTTCCAAGGTTGATCGTGTCGCCAAGTACAAAGAGTATCACGAGAAGGGATACTTCACCACGCCGGAACTGCCGGAACATGTGGGGCCGATGACCATGCGCTTTGCTATCAACTACACGCTGTTCGATCTGCTGGGGCTGACCGACGACGCGCTCATGTTCGGTGAAGACGTGGCGGATTTCTCCGGTCACATGATCGAAGACAGAGAGAAGCAGGCGAAACTAAAAGGCAAGGGCGGTGTGTTTCTGGTGTCCAAGAATCTGCAGCGGGAATTCGGCAACCACCGCTGTTTCAACACGCCGCTCGATGAAATCGGGATTCTCGGCCGGGCGGTAGGGCACTGCTATCAGGGACGACGCCCGCTGCCCGAGATACAGTTTCTGGATTACATGTCACCGGCCTATCAGATACTGAAAGACAAGATTGCGACGACGTATCAGCGGTCGGGCGGGCTGTTCACGATGCCGATGGTTATCCGCACGACCTACGGCGGCTACAAGCAGGGCGCGGGAGCGTTCTGGCATTCCGAGGGAAACCTGGGAACCTGGATGAACATTCCGGGACTTCTGATTGCCGTGCCGTCGAATGCATATGATGCCGCCGGTCTTTTGAAGACCGCGTGGGCAAGTGACGATCCGGTGCTGTTCTGCGAATCGGTCGCTCTGTACAATCGCCGCGATTGGGAAGGGGTGCCGATGGAGACGCCGATTCCCGATATCGACGAGCTGATCCCGTTCGGTGTGGCTAAAGTGTACAATGAAGAGCACACCGATGTCGGTATCATCACTTACGGCGCGACGCTGCAGATGGCCCGCAAGGCGGGCGAAATCCTCAAGGAGAAGGGGATTCACGCCCGGATAGTTGACCTTCGCACTGTTAAGCCGATGGATGAAGAAGCCATTATCCGAACCGCCAAGGAGTGCGGCAAGGTGCTGGTCGTTACGGAGGATCGGTTCCCGGGCGGCGCGGCGGCGACGATCGCGAGTATTATTACCGGCGGCGAAGCGCTATTCCATCTCGAAGCGCCTGTGAAACTGCTGACGGCGATAGACGCCCGTGTGGCCTACGGCATGGATGGGGATGCGGCGTGTCTGCCGACAACCGACAAGATTGTCGCGGCGGTCGAGGAGCTTCACGACAAGTACTGAGCTATCAGAGGAGCTATTGGGGCCGTCGTCCGATGTCAGTCGGGCGACGGTTTCTTATTTCGGCACATGGCCACTTTGACGATTGAAGACGACTTCCACGACATGTTTGCGGTCCGATGGGTCCAGTACGAGGCCGACGCCAAAAAGGGCGGCAACGGCGGTGACCGCAGCCACATTGACGAACATCTGCGGCCAACCCTCGGGGGGCAGCAACCAGGACAATGCGGCGGAGGATGGCACGGTAACCAGAAAGGCCAGCAATCCGGATTTGGCCTGGGTGATCAGCAGACGGCCGATCGGAATGCCGAGGACCCGGGACATCACATACGGGTAGATGGTCACACAGGTAACGATTTGGGCCACGGTGGTGGCCGCTGCCATGCCGTCAGCGCCGTAACGCCCGATCAGGGCAAACGACAGTCCCAGTTTAAGCACCGCCTCACATCCCAGCGCTATCAAGAGGTAGCGGTGCTTCTCCAACCCGAACAGCACAGCATTGCCGATTATCTGGGGAAGGAAGAACGCCGACCCGATAGCCAGAATAACCATCACCCCTGAAGTATCTTCAAACTCGGGGCGCAGCCAGAGCTCCACGAAGGGCGTTGCGTACTGGAGGACGCCAACGGCCAGAAACACGGCGCCGAATGCCGTGTACTTGATCCCCCTGAGATATGCATCCCGCACGGTATCGCCGAGATCCCTCGAGTCCAAGCTGGCCACGGCCGGCGCCAGCGGCGTACCCGCCGCATTGACCGCGTTACGGAGATACAGCATCAGATTGGCCGCCGGCGCATACAGTCCGGCTGCGGCCGTAGACGCCATCAGGCCGAGGAGAGCCATGTCAGTGCCGAACACGACCAGCCATGCCAGCGTGATGGCAAAGGAGATACCGGCGTAATGAAAAAGCTCACGGCGGGTCGCCGGATCGACGGCGGATCGATTGGGGGTGATCTCCGGATGTCGCACGCGAAGCCAGAGGACGGTTGAAAGCTGGCGAATCATACCGGCTCCCAGTACCGCCGCTGCCAGCCATGTCAAGCTCAGCCGGAGCGACAGAACGGTGACCAACAGCGCTATGCGCAACACTTCTTCCCCAATGTCAAGGGCGTTGACGATGTCGGAGCGCTGCAGGCCCACGACGGTGCCGGTCCAGGGGGAGAAGCACAAGCGCACCGCAACCAGCAGCCCCAGAAGATAGAATGCTCCCCGCCCCTCCTGAATGACCGCCGGTGGCGCTTTGAAGACGTCGAAGAACAGAAAGCCGAAAAGCCAGGAAGTGACCAGCGCGGCTGCGCCCAGCATCAAATACAAGGATCCGGCGGTGGAGAGGACCCGCGTTACCGCCGCGAACTCCCTGCGGGCGGAGAACTGGGCGACAAACTTGATTACCGCCCGCTCCAGCCCTACATCAAACAGGATGAAATAGCCGATGATCTGGAAGGCGATAACCCAGATACCATAGCGCTCGCTGCCGAGAGTGGCGGTAATAAAGGGAACAAACAGGAAGCCGATCAGGATGCGCAATGCGTAGCCCAACCACGAGGTCAAGACGTTTCGGATTAGCTGATGACCCAGCGACACTGAACAAAAATCCTTTGCAGGAGCAATTTACGAGTATAATCTTTGGCAATGCAATCGGTAATCAGAGAGCCGGGCCGTCAATTCATGCATAGTTCCGACATCCCCAACCCATTCTCCCGATTCACGCTCGTATTGTCGGCCCTTGTGCTCATGGTATTGCTGCAAACCCCGCTGGCGGCTGATCTCAAGCCGGTCTTCGGACTGAAGCTTGCATGTCCGCGGGAAATCCCGGCTTTGAAGTCCGATGATTCGCTGCTGCAATGTGGCGAGGACGAATATGTCCGCTGTAACGTACGGGTCGATGCCAAAGGCAACTTCGCGGGCTTGGTCCCAAGGGATATCGTCCCCGGCGCCCGACTGCGGCAATACGCGGGATACTTCAGCCGATTCCGGTTCCGACCGGGTACGTTCAACGGCAAATCGGTCGCACAGCTACTCCCTGTTACGGTGTATCTGTTCAGCGATCGCCGTCCGCCGATTGTGACCCTGCCGGTGAAGGCCGACGGTAATATCGGAAGTGTGATACTCTACCGGCAGGCGCTGGAACTCAACGGCGTTTCGCTGCCTCACCTCAGCATGTTTCCCTCCTATCAGTCCACCCTGTCGGGAATCGATTCCGCCGGCCAGCTTCGCTACGTAGTGGTTTCGCTCGATCTGAACCCACTTGGGCGGCCGACCCGCATTAGCTTGGTCAGGACCAACTACCCGGACTTTGCCGGTCAAATTCTCAATGCCGCCAACTGGGCGTCCTATCGCCCGGCCAGTGTGGCGACACGGGATGTGGCTGCACCCTGCTACCTTATGATCACGTTTCTGCCTTCGATGCAATATCCCACCAAGCCGCTCATACTCGATTCGGGTGACGCACCGTTGACGCTGGAGCGACTGGCGGTGCGACTGCTGCCCGACACGCTGGGCGATCTCGCGCTACCGATGCCGCGCTACGCGGTAAACTGGACTTATCCGCTGGCGCCGAAACCGGGATCATGGGCCCGTCACGGAATCTTCCGGTACCGGATCGATGCGTTCGGAAACGCTGATTTCGTCTCCGGCGGGAATGGATCAGCCGCCGCCCGACAATTTGGCTCCGAACTGGGTACGGTGATGCGGTTCTATCCCGCCGTCGATTGGCGAGGTAATCCGACCACTTTTGAAGGCGTGGTGAAGGTAACGCCGCGAGACACGTCAAACGTACGAGTCGAGTTTCTCTGGCTCGATTGAGCGGAACGGTGCTCCCTTCAGCTTAACTCTTCAATTGATAATAAGTTATATCGTACAGCTTCACCTCCACTTTCTCAGCGTCTGCGCAGTTCCTGCGCCCCGGTCTCGACCGGCATGGCGGAGTTCCGGTTTGCCATCGCGTAAGCGATTGGCGGGTAAATGATTGTGCCACCTCGGCAAAACGAGCATGCACAGGGGCATGATAGTTGACGTGTATGCAGTGTAGAACCGCGAAAGCGCATATTGCGTTGTCGCCCAACATGAAAGATTCGCCGACCGACCGAGTATAAGAGAAAGGAAGAAGGAGATGAATCGAATGATCTGGTGGCTGGATTTCCTTTCGATCGCCATGCTGGTTGCGACCGGCGGCTATTTGATACTCACCTTCACGGACCTGCTTTGCGTGTCCCGATTACTCCCCGTTGAGGCGTTGGCGGTGGTGTCGGTGGCGGTGACCGGAGGGTTGGCCGGCCCTCGAGAGAACAGTCGAAATGATAATGTGTTACGATGATTCCCGGCGGGAATTTATCGCTTGACAAGAGAGGACCTTGGAATATTTTGGGTGTCTGCTTATGAAGAAAAAACTGTTATGTACGAATGGTGACCGACGGGGAAGGTTGCTTGTTTCATGTCTCATCCTGGCAGTCGCAGCAATCGCGTTTGTCGCCCCGGTCCGGGCGCAGGACGTGAGTGCGGATATCCGCCAGGCGCTGACGTCCGGTGACACGACCGGCGCAATTAATCTGCTCAACAAGGCGATTGAATTCGACCGTGCGTTTTTCGCCAACTATCTCGTGCTCGGTCAGATTTACTACGCCCGGGAGCAGTATGCGCAGGCAAAGACCCAGTTTCAGCTTGCGGTCGAGCGGAAGAAGAAGGATTTCCAGTCCGCTTATTATCTTGCCATGACCCATCTGCAGCTCGGTGAACTGGCCGATGCCGAGAAGGTAATGGATGAAGGACGCAAGAGGGCGTCCAAGGACATGAAAAGTAAATTTGAGGACGGCTACGGTCAGGTCATGATGGCCAAGGGGAATTATGCGGAGGCCGACCGCGCGTTTCGTCAGGCGCTCGTCTATGAACCGAACAACGCCACCTACCACATTCATCTCGGCAATGCCAATTTCCGTGAAGGCGTTCCCGCGCTGGCGGTGGGTGAATACGAACAGGCGCTGAAGAGCGATACCGGCAGCACAGAGGTGTACTACAACTGGGCCGAAGCGTGCCTGGAAATGAAAGATTACAACTGCGCGATGGAGAAGCTTCGGGTCGTGCTGACCAAGGATAGCACGTATGCCGGGGCGTGGATGCGCGCGGGCAGCATTTACTTCAAGGCCGGTCTCTCTTCGACCAACCGGGAAGACCGTATCAACCGGTTCAAGGAGGCGGTCGGTTCGTATCGACGCTACATGGAGCTTTCGGGCGCGAAGCCGGATTCGGCACATGTGCGGGCGTATTTCGAATTGGCGATGGCCTACATGAACCTCAACGGGTTTGAAGATGCCGCCGCCAATTTCGAGAAGGTGCTGGCCATTCCGTACGAAGCCAGGGACATTTACTTCAATTACGGAAAGTGCCTCTGGGGACTCAAGGAGTACGAAAAGGCAGCGGAGATGTTCCAGAAGCACCTCGACTGGCTGCAGCGGATGGGGGACCAGGCGCACTCCACGGTGAGCCCGTCCGAGCTGTACCAGTATCTTGGCGACTGCTACTATTATCGCAAGCCGGCTGACTACGCCAGCGCCATTACGTACTACAAGAAATCGCTGGAGACCGATTCGACGCAGAAACGGGTTTTGTATAACATTGCGGTGTCGTATCACACGCTGAAGAGCTACGTGCAGGCGATCGAATACTACGACAAGCGCATCGCCCTCGGGGTCGATTCGGCCGGCTCGTACATTTACAAGAATGCCGGGTTCTGTGCGCTCAACGTGGCGGGGAAGACTACGGAGGATCAGGACCTGCAGAATGTCAGTGACGCCGGAGGGGCCACCGGACCGGATTCATCGGCGACTCCGCCGCCGGACAAAAATTACTATCAGGAAGCAGTCAACTATCTCGAAAACTATTTGCAGTACAATCCCAACGACGCCAAGGTGCTGGCGCTGGCCGGCAGTACTTACATGTTCCAGCTCAAGGATTGTGCCAACGGCGTCAAGGCGTTCGAGAAGCTGCTCTCGATCGATCCCAACGACTGCAATGCCAAGCGTTCTCTCGGTTTTGCCTATTTCGGCGGGATCTGTACGAAGAATTATGACCGGGCGCTTGACTACATGCTGGAGGCCAATTCCTGTCTCAAGAAGACGACGGGCGCCAACAAGGATGTGGACCTGACGCTCTGGATCGCCCAGTGCTATCACCTCCGGGCGGCCGAGAAGGGGACCGACAAGGCGCGGTCGACGGCGGATTTCAAGGCGGCATATAATTGGTACCTGGAAGTGCTCAAGCTCTCTCCGGGTAACAAAACGGCTATAGAAGGGCGAGACAATACCCGCTACGAGTTCAAAGATTAGGCGGGTACTAACGACACGAGGTCTTGATGGTTGAAGAAAAGAAACAGGCGCCAACAGGGGGACGCGTCACTCCTGATGATCGGTTCCATTATATCGGATTCGAAGTGTACCCGGGCAAGGGTGGGGACATATTCAAGTCCGAGGCCGAAAAGACGCAGCTGGTCGAAGGGGTCCGTCAGAAGCGATCGAAAGGCGATATCATCCGCGAGCAGTGCTCTCTGCTTCTGGCCCGTGTCACCGGCTTGGAGCGCACGGCGCTGACGGTTGCCTGCGTTATCATTCTGGCATCGATTTTTGCGCCCTGGTACTCGGCGTACAATACGGTGGTCGATCAGTCGTCTCAGTCGGCTGCCCTGGCGGCACAGGCGAGCGGTGCGACCGGCGAAGAAGTGATTACCGGCGCGCAGGTGCGCCCGAAGACGCACAACGTGCCCGAGAGCTTGTCCGGAATAGGCGCGCTCATTTCGATCGGTTCGGTGGGGGGCGCGATGTTTTCGTCGGGATTCGCACTGATCCTCACGGCGCTGATCATGCTGGTCTACACGCTACTCTCGATTGCGCTTCCCATTTATGTGCTCATGGCGCTCTATAAGAAGGGCAAGGAATCGGCCGATGAAGCCGCACTCCGGCTCAAGAAGATTCTGCGGTACAACTGGGTGCCGGTGATTCTGCTGGCGGCGGCTTTTGTCCTGTCGTTCTTCGGCAGTGACTATGCTTCCGGTGTTTCCAGCATGTTCACCAGCTTCGGCACCAGTTACGGTCCGGGGGTCTTTTTGGGCTCGATGTCGTGGGGGCTGTTACTGACGGTGGGCGGGTTTTTCGTCCTCGCGTTCAAAGGAATAGAAATCTAATAACGTTGTTTGATATGTTTGGAGGTATAGTAAGGTGGTAAAACAGACTCTACTCATTACGACCACAGCAATCCTGTCGTTTCTCGTGGGCTTTGGCCTGTGGTATGGGGTCTTCCGGACCTCGTCGAACAGCATCGTGCACTCCATGTACAAGGGCGGCCCGTTGGTGGTCATCCTGATCATGGTGCTGCTAATGCTTCTCACGTTCGTTGTCGAGCGGTATATCTCGTTGTACAAGAATGCCAAGGGCAAGAGTTCGGTCCAGATCTTCTTCAAGAACCTGGTCAAGATGATTCAGGCCGAAGACTTCGACGGCGCCCTGGCTGCCTGCGACAAGCAGCGTGGAACTACGGCCAACGTCCTTCGCGCCGGTATTGAACGGTATCGCGAAGTCAAGCAGGACAAGAGCTTGAATGCCGAGAAGCGCATCCAGCTCACGCAGGCCGCTATAGAAGAGGCCAACGCCCTCGAAGGACCGCTTCTTGAGCGGAACCTGATCGCTCTCTCGACCATCGCCTCGATCGCGACCATGATCGGTCTTCTGGGAACGACGATCGGCATGATCCGCGCGTTTGCCGCGACCGGTAACGTCGAAGGCGGCGTGATCGACGCCAACCAGCTGGCGGTCGGTATTTCCGAAGCGCTGGTGAACACGGCGGGCGGTCTGCTGTCCGGTATCCTGGGAATCTTTTTCTATAATTTCTTTGTTAATAAGGTAGACGCCTTCAACTACACCACGGATGAGGCGACCTTCGAAGTGATGCAGATAATCAAGGCGAAGGAAGGTATCTAAGCGATGTCTGGAAAGAAACGCCGCGTCGGCATCCGCATCGACATGACTCCGATGGTGGATATTGCGTTTCTGTTGCTGATTTTTTACATGGCAACGACGCAGTTCAAACCACCGGAAGCGCGAGCGGTGGAGCTGCCCAAATCGCATTCCCAGATACAGTTGCCGGATAAGGACGTGATCAATATCACGGTGACGAAGTATGATTCGATCTATGTCGACGTCATGGACAGGGCGACGATCGATATTGACGGCCAGCAGGTGGAAACGACCGTCCGGCGCGTCTCGACAGTGACGCCTCAGACGGTGGCGACGGCGATCAACCGGGCCCGCGCCAAGAATACGAGGGCGCTGGTGGTGATCAAGGCCGACAAACGAGCCACTTTCGGCATAATGCAGGATGTGATGAAATCGATGCAGGAAAACAACCTGGAACGGTTCCTCATCATCACGGAAACGGTGAAAGGGTAAGAGCCGCGCGAAGCCGCCTTACTGTATAATATTTCTGGACTCTGCACAGGTTAACGCCGCACAGAGTTCGCAAAGGAGAATGAAGACGCATGGCCGGCGAAGTTGTTGAACGGCAAAAGAAGAGTGCGAAGAAAGGTCTGCGACGTCCCAAGCGGCGGGTGGCGATCCGTATCGACATGACGCCGATGGTGGATATCGCCTTTCTGCTACTCATTTTCTATATGGTGACGACGGTCTTTGCGATGCCCCAGGCGATGGAAATCAACCTGCCTCCGAAGGAGCAGAAAGACACTGAAATCGACGTCAGAGAGTCCAACTTGCTGACTATCCGGGTCGACGATCAGGGTCGGTACTGGTGGATTATCGGAAATCCGAAACCGGGTAACCTGCCCCAGCTGATTCCTACGACGAAGAACAAGCCGGATTCAGTCGCCTATCAGGTCGACGAGGACTCACTGCGCAGTATCCTGGTCGCCAAGAACAAGGACAACCCGAAACTGAGCACGTTGATTCTGATCAATCGCAAAGCCACGTATAACGACATGGTCACACTGCTTGACCAGATCGACGTGATCGAACGGCAGTGGAACCAGTATACCGCCGACCACGAGTACGGCGGCAATATCGACAAGATTCCTCCCGACAAGAAGTTCTCGTATCGCTACGCGATAGGTGAATGGGAGGACAGAGACGACAAGATTATTTCGGACGCTGTAACAGAAGCGCGGAATCGAGGTGAGTTGTAATGGCGACAGCAAACAATGTCCTGTACTCGCCTTATGGTGCGTTTGAACTGAAGTCCAAGTACCAGCGGAATCTCGTGACGGCTATCCTCTCGGTCGTTGCTCTGGTAGCGGCGATTCTGGTCGTGGTCTGGCTGATCGGCGTCATGACGGCGGAGGACATGACCAATATTCCGGAAGTGCGGATCAAGACCATTGCCGAGCTTGGACCGCCTCCGACGCTGGTCAAGAAGCCGCCGCAGGTACAGATTCAGCAGACCCAGATCGCTGCGCCCAAGATCGGTATTCCGAAGCCGGTCGCGGACGAGGAAGTCTCCGATGCTGAGGATGTCACGATTGCCAGCCGTGATGAACTGGCCGAGATCCAGGCGCCGGATATCCAGGCGAATGCCGATGACCAGAAGATCGTAGTGGATATTAACGAGGATGAATACCTCCCCAAGCCGGACGAATTCGTGCCGGTTGAGGTACTCCCGGAAATGATTCACTATGAGAAGCCGGAATACCCGCGTCTGGCCAAGCAGGCCGGTCTCACGGGTACGGTCTGGGTCAAGGTGCTGGTCGACAAGGACGGCTCCGTACGCCAGGCCATGGTCGGCAAGAGCTCCGGCACGCAGGCCCTGGACGACGCAGCGGTAGCGGCAGCCAGCAAGAACAAGTTCAAACCGGGTATTCAGAACGGTCGGCCGGTTGCCTGCTGGGCAACGTATCGTGTTGACTTCAGCATCGACACCGGACAATAAAGGATGCTGAATTAAGCGGCCATGTGTCTCCGGCGAACAGGTCGGAGACACATGACCTCGCTAATCGAATGAGTAAGGAGGTCGCAATCATCTTCTGATCCGACCCCACTCCTCACCGCCTCACATCACAACCATACTGCCTCACACACCGGGAAGAATAGCGCACGGGAAGAACTCGACCGTTGGGTCGTAACTGTTGACGGAGCATAGCTCCGCACACAAGGAGGGTCGCTATGGTACATGCAGCCGGAGTGCCGTACTCGGCGTACGGTGCATACGAACTCAAAGCCACTTATCAGAGAAACATGCTGGCAGGAGCGCTATGCTCGGCGACGATTGGCCTCGTTGTCGGGATTATCCTGTGGGCCATTCAGACACCGGTGGAGTCCGTGGCAATCCAGCCAAGGCCGCCGGCGTGGGTCGACCACGGTCCCCGGCCGCTACCGCCGCCGAGCATTCAACCCGGGCCAGCCGGTCCGAAGCAGCCGAGTACTCCGGTCGGGGGGTACATCCCCAGACCAGTCGATGGAGATGACCGGGAGGGAATCGACACGGTGGTGATTATCAGCCCCGGCAACATCGACTACGGCGACCTGAGGGATTCCGGCAGCGGCCCGGCCATGCCAATCGACACCGGCATTCAAGATGCCATTCCGGACAGGGATTCCTTTATCGCTCTGGAGTACCTTCCGGAGATCATCAGCCGGTCGCCCGTGTACTATCCGGAGGTCGCCAAGCGCGCCGGGATGACCGGGACGGTCACATTGCAGGTGTTGCTCGGAACCAGGGGGGAACCGCTTCAGGCGGTAGTTGGCCGAAGTTGCGGGTGGAAGATTCTCGATGAAGCGGCGCTGGCGGGCGCGTTTCGGAACACCTACAAGCCGGGGATTCAGAATGGCCGACCGGTCATGTGCTGGATCAGCTACCGGGTCGATTTCAGCTTGGAGCGAGAAGACTGAGAGGTAATGCCAAGACCGTCCGGGATAAGAAGAAAGGGCGCCTGAGGAAGGCGCCCTTTGTTGTCGGGATAATGGCCATGACGCGGTTTACCGCGCCGCCACGAAATCCTTCTTCACCGGGCCCGCCGCGACCACGTCGGGAGTGCAGCCGTCCTTGAACTTCTTGAAGTTCTCGATGAACAGCGATGCGAGCATCAGGTACTTCGCCTGATACGCCTGCGGATCTTCCCACGTATTGATCGGGTTCAGGACTTTCTCCGGTACCCCCTCGCACGACTGCGGCACGTCGAAGCCGAAAACGGGATCCTTCTTGAACGGCACGTGCATCAGCTTGCCGTCCAGTACCGAGTTCAGCAATGCCCGCGTGTGATGGATACTCATGCGCTTGCCGATGCCGTACGGCCCGCCGGTCCAGCCGGTATTGACCAGCCAGCAATTGACGTTGTACTTCTCCATTTTGCGTCGGAGAAGACTGGCGTAGTAGTACGGATGGTGCACCATGAAGGGCGCGCCGAAACAGGCCGAAAAGGTAATCTCGGGTTCTTTGCCCAGATCGATTTCGGTGCCGGAGACTTTCGAGGTGTATCCGGAAATGAAGTGATACATCGCCTGCTCCGGAGTCAGGCGCGCGATCGGCGGCAGCACGCCGGAGGCATCGCATGTCAGGAACAGGATGTTCTTGGGGTGATTCGCCATCTTGCTCGGCACGCAATTGGGGATGAACTCCAGCGGGTAGGCGGAGCGGGTGTTTTCGGTCCGCTCGTCGTCATCCAGATCCAGCAGCCGCGTGGTCGGGTCATAAATGACGTTCTCGAGGATTGTCCCGAACCGCCGGGTGCAGGCGTAGATTTCCGGCTCCGCGGTCGGGGAAAGCTCGATAACTTTCGCGTAACAGCCGCCTTCGAAATTGAATATTCCCTCGTCCGACCAGCCGTGCTCGTCATCGCCGACCAGAAATCGGTTCGGATCGGCCGAGAGCGTAGTCTTGCCGGTGCCGGAGAGACCAAAGAAGAGCGCCACATCCCCCAGCTTTCCGACATTGGCTGAGCAGTGCATGGTCATGAGACCATCAAGCGGCAGCAGGAAATTGAGCAGCGTGAAGACTGATTTCTTGATTTCCCCGCCGTAACCGGTCCCGCCGATTATGCACAGCTTCTGCTGGAAGTTGAGCAGGATGAAAGTGGGGGAGAGGGTACCGTCGATCTCCGGTTGTGCCTGGAATGACGGAATGGAAATCACGGTGAATTGGGGCACGAACCGCCGCAGCTCGTCGTTGGTGGCGGCGTGAATGAACATATTGCGGGCAAACAACGAGTGCCAAGCGTATTCGGTAATGATTCGCACCGGCAGGCGATAATTGGGGTCGGCTCCGCCGTAAACGTCCTGCACAAACAGGTCGCGCCCCTGCAGGAAGCCCTGCAGACGCTGGTAGACGGCATTGAATTTGTCTACTGCGAACGGCCGATTGTACTGCCCCCACCAGATCTTGTCCGACGTATCCGCTTCCTGCACGACAAACTTGTCGTTGGCGGAACGGGCGGTGTGTTTGCCGGTGTTGACCACCATCGCGCCACCGAGAGACAACTGCCCTTCGCCACGGAAGATTGCCTCTTCGTAGAGTGCCTCGGTGGGAAGATTCCAGTAGACATTGTGCAAATTGGTGAGGCCGTGATTTTTCAGCCCGTAATCGCTCTTCAGAGCTTTGGCCTGAGCCAGCGCAGGCGTCTTCAGTTCCAGTATGTAATGGCTCATTTCCAGTCTCTCCTCAGCTTGCGGTCGCCAATATAGATTTCATTTGGCGCCTCAGGGTCGAGCGCCCACTTGATTCGCTCGACTCCTTCCATGATCTCCTTGATCGTTCCGCAGTAACTCAGTCGCAGATGCCCCTCTAAGCCGAACTCCTTGCCGGGAACGGTCACGACCAGCGCCTTTTCGAGCAGGAAGTTGGAGAGGGCCACGGAGTCCTTATTGTACGCGCTGAAGTCCGGCAGGCAATAGAAGGTGCCGTCGGGCGGGATAAGCTTCACGCCGGTGAACGCCCTCAATTCGTTCACCATGACGTCGCGGTTATTCTGCAGGAACATGCGCAGGGCATCGATGCCGCTCTGTACGCCGTTCAGGGCGCCGGCGGCGGCCTCCTGGAGGACAACTGCGGGGCAGGAAATATTCTGCGCCTGAATATTGACCATGGCGGCCGTGACTTTCGTGTTGGCGACCGTCCAGCCGATCCGAAACCCCGTCATGGCGTAGGCCTTGGAGACGCCGTTGAGAATGATCAGCTTGCTCGAATCGCTGTTGTCTTTCGAGAACTTGTACGGCGACACCCACTGTGGCCCGTTGAACACCAGTTTGTGGTAGATGTCGTCCATGACAAGGTAAATCCCCTTCTTCTCGCAATACTCCACCAGTTCCTGAATCAGCTCCGGCGGATAGACAGCCCCCGACGGATTGTTCGGGCTGTTGATGACGATCGCTTTCGTGTACGACGACACATGGTCGACAATGTCTTTCATGCGCGGCACAAAGCGGCCGTCTTCCGAAGTTACGATTACCGGCACTCCGTAGACCATCTTTACGATCTCCGGATAGCTGACCCAGTAGGGTGCACAGATGATTACTTCCTCCTGAGGATTAATCAGCGCCATCATGATGTTATAGAAGGAGTGCTTGGCGCCATTGGACACCAGCACGTTCTCCTTGCTGATAATCTTGCCGTAATTGTCTTCAGTGTAACGGATGATCGCTTTGATCAGGGAGGGGATACCTTCGGTCGGCGTGTACCGGATGTCGGCCGTCGTCAGCTTCGCAACCCCGGCCAGGACGGCATCCATTGGCACTTTGCTCTTGGGCTCGCCGGCTCCGAGGTGAATGACCGCCTCACCTTTTTCGCGAAGTACCCGGGCGGTCTCGTTCAGCCGCAGGGTTGGAGACTCCTTTATCTCCCGGGCCAGTTGACTAATACTCATATTCTTATCCTCTCAAAAGCGTGGCAATGGCAGCCACGTCAACTATATCATCAACGGAACACCCGCGCGACAGGTCGTTCGCGGGCTTGTCCAGACCCTGAATCACGGGCCCTGTGGCCGTGGCACCGGCCAGCCGCTGGGTCAGCTTGTATCCGATGTTGCCGGAGTCGAGGTCAGGGAAAATCAGGACGTTGGCCGTTCCGGCGATAGCCGAACCCGGCGCTTTGCTCCTGGCGACCTCGGGAATAATTGCCGCATCGAGCTGGAACTCGCCATCGACCTGAAGTTTCGGGTGATCTTTCTTCAGTATCTCCATGGCCGCAAGGACCTTGTCGACATCGGCGTGTTTGGCCGAGCCCTTCGTCGAAAACGACAGCATAGCCACTCGCGGCTCCTCGCCGACAAGGAATTTGCAGGTCTCAGCGCTCGAAGCGGCGATAGACGCCAGCTGTTCGGCGGTTGGCTGGGGGACAACCGCGCAGTCGGCGAACACGAATACCTTGTTCTGAATGTCGCGGAACCTGGGAATCGTCATGAGGAAACAACTCGAGACGGTGTTGATTCCCGGCTTCAGGCCAATCACCTGTATGGCCGCTCGCAGCACGTCGCCGGTCGTACTGATCGAACCGGCAACTGAGGCATCCGCCTTGTCACGGCGCACCAGCATGGCGCCGAAAAAGAGGGGAGTAGACATCGCCTTGCGCGCTTCCGCTTCCGTAATCCCCTTGGCTTTGCGGATCTCCATGAACTCTTCGACAAAACTCTTGAGGTCGGGGGAGGTCTCCGGATTCATGACCGGGACGCCGTTAAGGGCAACGCCGTTCTCCCTGGCCAGCGCTTCGATCTTCTTCTCATCGCCGACCAGAATTACTTTGGCCATCTTCTCGGCCACGATCTTGCCGGCCGCCTTGATAGCCCTGGGATCAGTCGCGTCCGGGAGGACCACCGTCCGCCCTTTCGCTTTCGCCTTTTCCTTTATGGAATCAACCAAACTCATCGTTATCTCCTGCTGCCCGGATAGCAGCGTTCGCGTCATTCTATGAAACCACCTGATCCTTGAGTTGTGGATCAGACAAATATGCCTGTATGAAGTCATCAATGCCGCCGTCCATCACTTCCTGGATATTCGAGGTTTCGTGCGATGTCCGATGGTCTTTGACCAGATTGTAGGGATGGAAGACGTAAGACCGAATCTGTGAACCCCATTCGATCTTCTTCTTCGCCTTCTCGAATTTTTCCATCTTCTTGGCTTCCTCTTCGCGCTTCAATTGGTAGAGGCGCGCTTTGAGGACCATGAAGGCGGCATCCTTGTTCTTGTGCTGGCTGCGCTCGGTCTGGCAGGTCACCACAATGCCGGTGGGAAAGTGGGTGATGCGGATCGCCGAAGAAGTCTTGTTCACGTGCTGGCCGCCGGCGCCGGAAGAGCGATAGGTGTCGATGCGAATATCTTCATCTCTAATCTCGATGTCGACATTCCCTTCGACCACCGGATAGACGTGGACGGAGACGAACGAGGTATGTCGCCGCGCGTTGGCGTCGAACGGCGATATGCGCACCAGTCGGTGAACGCCTGATTCCGCCTTGGCAAAACCGTAGGCGTAATCCCCCTTGATTTCGATAGTCGCGGATTTCAGGCCGGCTTCGTCGCCGGGTTGATAGTCGATCAAATCAGCGGTGAAGCCCTTACGCTCCACCCAGCGGTTGTACATGCGGAACAGCATCTCGGCCCAGTCCTGCGATTCGGTGCCGCCGGCGCCGGGATGGATGGTCAGAATGGCGTCGCGGTGATCATCCGGTCCGGAGAGAAGAGTGCGAAACTCGAGAGCGTTTACTTCCTCGGTGAGTTTTTCGAGCGCGTGCTCGACCTCCCGGGCATCGGGCGAGCCCTCCTCAATCATACCGGCCAGCTCGCCGAGATCGTTCAACTCGGCGGACAGCTTGGAATGCGCCTCGATCCATTTCTTGTGAATGGCAATCTCTTTAAGCAGGGCCTGCGCGGTGAGATTGTTATCCCAGAATCCGGGGANCGTGGTCTTCTGTTCGAGATCGACTATGGTTTTCCGGCGGCCGTCGAGGTCAAAGATACCTCGCAAGCTTGTCCATCCGTTCAATCAGATCGGGCAACTGGGACTTAACTTCTGCAATCATCGAACTTCGACACACCTCTCGAGCTTGAGAAATAAAGCACAAATATACCCTCCAAAAACTCAAACGTCAACCATTTTTCGATTTCCCGGTGGAACTGCACGGCTGGTCTAATCGTTTACGAAATATGGTGTTAGAAATCCCAAAATAGTTGACAGGTAACCGGTTGGATTTATCTTGACTTCATGCATCGCAAAATAGAAACCCTAATTGTTAGCCCGTATGCGGTAAACTGCTATTTGTACTGGGACCGCTCGACCGGCGACGGCATAATTGTCGATCCCGGAGGAAATGAGTCCGAAATTGTCGAGTCAGTAAAACAGTACAATTTCACTCCGCGGGGAGTGTTACTGACGCACGGCCACGCGGACCACATTGGCGCCGTAGAGGAAATCAGAGCCGCGTTCAGTATTCCCCTGTATGCAGGTAAAGCGGAACTGGAGTTACTTCAGAACCCTGAGCGCAACCTCTCCGCCGTTCTGGGACAGTCGATTTCGATCAAAACTCCGGAGCACCTGGTGAGCGATGAGGATGTGCTGCTTATCGGATCGCTTCGTCTTCTTGTCCTCGCGACCCCCGGCCACACACCCGGCGGGGTCTGCTATCTCGATGAATCGGGCGGCAATTTGTTCTGCGGTGATGTGCTGTTTCAGGGATCGATCGGCCGCACCGATTTGCCGGGCGGGGACTATCAGGTTCTGCAGAAGTCCATTCAATCAAAGATAATGGCACTACCGGATGCGGTCGTGTGTTATCCTGGTCATGGGCCCCGGACGATGGTCGGAGCCGAACGAAGGAGTAACCCGTTTCTCACAGGAGCATACTTTGCCTGACCTCAACAAGATCGTTCCCCTGATACCGGTCGGACTTGCCGATTATCACTGTCATTGCGATTACTCGATCGACGCTTCCGGCAGTATCGATGATTTCTGCCGTGCCGCACTGAAACGCAACCTGGCCGAGATTTGCTTCACTACTCATTATGATACCAACCCGCGCTCAGCCGACGGCGTCGGCAGGATGCGTGTGGAAGGAGAAGAGCAGCCGGCCAGCCATGATGCGCTAGCGATGTATGTCGAGGATGTCCGGCTGGCGCACGAGCGGTATTATCCGCTCGGGCTCTCGGTCGTGCTTGGGCTGGAATACGGGTGGTATACGGGATGCGAGGAGGAGGTCGCGCGGCTGCGTGAGCGATTCGAATTCGACTATCTCCTCGCAGGCGTTCATGAGATCGAAGACATCTGTTATTGTTGCTCGCACATGTATCAGCGCTGCTTTGACAGGTATTCGGTGGAGAAGATGGCGGAGATGTACTACCGTGAGGTTACTGGAGCAGCGCGTTCCGGGTTGTTCAACACGATCGCGCATCTGGACTATTACCGCAAGTACGGCGAGCTGTACTACGGTCCGGCGGTGCACCAGGCACACCGGCCGTTCATATCCGAGGTTTTTCTGGCGCTCCGCGATTCCGGCACGGCCCTCGAAGTCAACACGGCTGCCCGACGCAAAGGGCTGGACAGCTTCTATCCGCAGAATGAGATCATCAACGCGGCCCGTCGCGCCGGTGTCGAGATCATCCATCTTGGTTCCGATGCACACGCGCCCGAACAAGTCGGCTC
>PQAP01000007.1:51753-71110 GCA_003105265.1 candidate division GN15 bacterium
TTCGAGAAATACCAGCGGCTGTCGCTCGACTACTTCCACCGTCGACGCACCGGCCAGGTGATGTCGCGCATTACGAACGACGTCGTCGTCCTCAACGAGTCGATCGATCTCGGTTTCAACGTGCTCGTGGCTGACTTCGTACTGGTAATCATGCTGCTTGTTTTCCTGCTGATCCTGAGCTGGAAACTGACGCTGCTGGCGTCGGTGGTCCTCCCGGCGGTGTTCGGCTTCATCTGGTATGTCGGGCGGAAACTCCGCAAGTATTCGGCGCGCACTCAGGAACGGATGGCGGACGTGAATTCGGTGCTCGAAGAATCGGTGAACAACATCCGCATTGTCAAAGCGTTCTCGATGGAGAATTTTGAGATCGGCAAGTTCTTCGGCGCCACCAGGGCGTATTTCAAGTCGCTTGTCCGCATGATGCGCATCCGCCATCTCGCCGCACCGATCAACGATTTCCTGACCACGCTGGCCGGCATTGTCATTCTCATGTATGCCGGGAGCCGAATTATTTCGGGCACCGGCGAACTGGGCGCGGGGGATTTCATGACCTTCGTGCTGGCGATGTTCTCGATGATCAAGCCGGTGAAATCGATCAGCCAGGTGCAGATTCAGTTGCAGGAGGGGATGGCGGCCGCCCAGCGCGTGTTCGAGGTGATTGATACTCCCGAGCGGATAACGGAGAAGCCCGGAGCGATTGCCTGCAAACGATTCGAGCACGCGGTTGGTTACGACAATGTCTCTTTCAGTTACAACGAGAGCGAGCCGGTTCTGAAGCAGGTGTCGTTTACCGTCAGGCCCGGGGATGTGGTCGCCATTGTCGGCCCGTCCGGAGCAGGGAAATCGACGCTCCTTGACCTGCTGCCGCGGTTCTATGATCCGCAGGGGGGAAAGATCACAATCGACGGCGTCGATATTCGCGACCTGAGTTTGGTTTCACTCCGCGGTCTTATGGGAATCGTGACGCAGGAGACCTATCTTTTCAACGATACCATTCGCAACAACATTGCCTACGGGCTTGAAGGTATCGACGATAGCCGCATTATTGATGCGGCCATGATGGCCAATGCGCACGAATTCATCACGCAATTCGAGCACGGCTACAACACGATTGTCGGCAATCGCGGTGTCATGCTCTCCGGCGGCCAGCGCCAGCGTCTGGCGATCGCCCGCGCGCTTCTCAAAGATCCCCAGATATTGATCTTCGATGAAGCGACATCCTCGCTCGACACGGAATCGGAAGTTCTGGTCCAGCAGGCGATCGAGCGGTTGATGGAAGGGCGCACGACCCTGGTGATCGCTCACCGCCTGTCCACCATCCGCCACGCCGACCGGATACTGGTGCTCAGCGAAGGGGAGATTGTCGAGCAGGGGACACACGCTGAGCTGATGCATTACAACGGTCTCTATGCCCGGTTGTATTCGATGCAGTTTCGGGACGACCTATGAAGCTGCTGTTTCTCAACTCCATCGACCGGGCGACCTATGGGGGCATGGAAGAGTGGATCCGGCTGGTGGCGTCGGGACTTCGTAAGCGCGGGCATGGAATAACGGTTGCCGGCCGGCAGGACTCCGCATTTCTCCGACGACTGGGGGCATCGGATAGTCAACTGGAACTGCTGCCGCTCAAAATCTCCGGGGATTTCAATCCGGCAACGATCTCGGCGATTCACAGCGCGATTGAACAGCGCCGCATCGACGCAGTCCTCGTAAACTTCAACAAAGACCTTCGTCTCGGCGGGCTGGCGGCGCGATGGTCCGGCGACGCCCGGATAATCTGGTCGATCGGCCTCGATATCACGCGCGACTCGATTGTCCACCGGTGGCTGACGCCGAAACTCGCCGATGCGATTATCGTCCCATCGGAATCACTGAAGCGCCAGATAACCCGGCACGGGTATCTCGAAACCGATGTTATTGAGGTTATTCCGATCGGGATTCCGGATACTTCTGCTTTGTCCGGCAATGCCGAGGTTCGCGCCCGGATACGGTCTGCCGTGGGACTACCTGAGGATGCGATCATCGCCGTTACCTCGGGCAGATTTGTCGAACAGAAGGGGCATCGGTTCCTGCTTGAGGCCATTTCAGCTTTAGCGGAGCGCATTTCCAGTCTGTATTTTCTCTGGCTCGGCTCCGGACCTCTGGAGAATGAATTGCGGATCCGTGTCGACGAGCTGGGCCTGACTTCGCGAGTGATCTTCGCCGGCATGCTTGACTCAGTAGACGAGCATCTGGCCGCATCGGACCTGATGATTCACCCGTCGATCGAAGAACCGTTCGGTATCGCCATCCTCGAAGGGATGCGGGCCGGCCTGCCGGTAGTGGCCAGTGATGTCGGTGGAATCCCGGAAGTGGTGGATAATCGCTGCGCGCAGTTAGTTCCGCCTCGCGACAGCACGGCACTGGTCGAAGCGGTTGCAGGTCTCGCAAGCAACGCCCAATCGAGATTACGGATGGGTATGCACGCCCGCGAGCGCTTTCTTTCCGAGTTCAGTGTGGAGACAATGTTTGACCGTATTGAGCGCTGCGTGAGCGGAGTCGTGCACGGAGAGCGCCGTGCTGGATAAGTTGAAGCCGATAGAGCATGGCTTCAAGGCCATGGTGTTCGCGATGACGCGCCTGATGCTAAAGCGTAAGTCGCGGGATTTTCAGCCGCTTGATGGCCGTTCGCTTACGAAAGTGCTGTTTCTCAGACCGGAGAAGATCGGTGACATGGCGATCTCACTGCCGGTTTTCGACGGCTTGAAAAAGCACTATCCGCACATCAAGATTTCGATTCTCGGCTCGCCGAAGAACGAAGCGCTGATCGGGCATGATCCCCGCTTCGACCGGGTGTTCATGTACCGAAAGAATATCTGGCGGGACATTGCCGAGGTCTCGCGCATCCGCAAAGAGAGGTTCGATTGCGTCGTTGACATGATCGGTGACGACTCCGTCACGGCGCTGTATCTTTCGCAATTGTGCGCACCCGGCAAGCCGCGGATCGGTGTCGGCAAGGTCAAGTTCCGCGAGTTTTATGATTTCAACTATGATCCGCGCATGGGAAATACCGGGCATATCATTCAAAATACGCTGCGGCTGCTTGATGCATTTGGCATCGACAGCGAGAAGGTCGACCGCTATGCCACTCCGCATATTCCACCGGATGCCCTCAAGCGGGCGGCGCAATTCGTGAATGGTCTGAAGGCGGGCGATGCCGGCTGTCCGGTGATCGGTTATAATCTCTCCGCGGGTTCGAAGACGCGCCTGTGGGCGATGGAGAACGCCCGCGTCCTACTGAATCGTATCCACGAATACTGCCCCAAATGTCGTATTCTGCTCATAAGTGTGAAGGCAGACCGCGAGCGATCCGAGACGCTTGCGTCACAGGTTCCGGGCGCGGCCCAGGTCCCGCCGAGTTTGTCATTGATCGAAGCTTCGGCCATGCTCTCACAGCTTGATCTCCTTATTTCGCCCGACACCTCGCTGGTGCATATCGCGAGATCATTCCACGTGCCGGTGGTCGGGCTGTACAGCCGGTTTATGAAGAACTTCCTGTTGTGGCGGCCGTTTGGCCAGGAAATCGGCGCAGTAGTCTCGGGAAACGACGACAACATCCACGATATCACCGTTGACCAGGTATATGACGCGTTCGTCAAGCTGATGGAATCTCGTTCGGCGGTGCCGCAATGAAGAAGCTGTCGGTTATTATCATCACCCACAATGAGGAAGAGAACCTGCCGCGCTGTCTCGAGTCGGTGAAATGGGCGGACGAGGTGATCGTTGTCGACAGCCACTCCACCGACCGCACGCCGCAGATCGCAGCAGATTTCAAGTGTCAGTATTACGATCTCGACTGGCACGGTTTCGGCGCGGCCAAGCAGGCGGCGCTCGCGCACGCATCCGGCGAGTGGGTGCTGTCAATCGACGCCGATGAGGCGGTCTCCGAGGAACTTCGGGCGTCAATCACTTCGGGTATCAACGGCAAGAGCGAGTATCGTGGGTACGAGATGGCGCGTCGCACGCAGTTCCTGGGCCGGTGGATTCGTCACTGCGGCTGGTATCCCGATTATATTCTGCGGCTGTTCCGTCGCGACTCCGGCAGATTCAATCCGCTCGTCATACACGAGAGTATCGCGGTCGGTGGGCCGGTCGGACGGCTGAAAGGTGACTTGCTTCACTACAGCTATCCGAATCTTGAGAAATACTTCGCCAAGTCGAATCGTTATACGACCCTGGGCGCCGAGGAAGCGCTCCGCCTGGGGAAACGTGCGGGAATCATCGATCTGCTGTTCAAACCACCCATCAGTTTCTTCAAGCATTATATTCAGAAAGGCGGCTTCCTCGACGGTACGCAGGGACTGCTGGTATCATGGCTTTCGGCTGCGGCAGTGTTCAACAAGTACGCCAAGCTCTGGCACCTGAGTAAGCGGGCCGATGTTACGAATGGAAAGAAATGAGAAAGATAATTGACATACCGGACGGCGCGCGGATTCTCATCAGCCGGTCGGACAAGCTCGGCGATCTCGTGCTGGCGCTGCCGTTCGTCGAGTCGATGAAACTCCGGTACACGGAATGCCAGATCGATGTGCTGGCGTCGCTGTATGCCTCGCCGATTCTCGAAAATAACAAGCTCATCGACAAGATCGTCCGCGTGCAGAATGACCAGTTGCTTTCGAACAAGCTTTACAAGAAAGACCTGCTGCACAAGCTGAAACTGGCCAAATACGATGTCGTGATCGCCCTGTTTCCCGAACGGCAGATTTGCGGATTGTTCTACAAAGCAGGCATTCCGTACCGCATCGGCACGGCCGGTCGGTTTCATTCGGTGCTGTTCAACTATCGCCTGTTTCACAGTCGCAAATCGAATCGCAAGCACGAGTCGCAGTATAATCTCGATTTTCTCCGCTTCTTCCGCCCCGGTCCGACCGCGACGACGCCAATGGTATATCCGACGGAGAAAGAGCTGCGCAACGCACGCCGCATTCTCCGCGAAGTCGGCGTCGAAGACAACTTCGTGGTGCTGCATCCGGGATCGGGCGGGTCGGCCGAGTGCTGGCCGCCGGAGAATTTCGTGCAGCTCTATCGCAAACTCCGCGACGCCGGACTGAATATCGTCGTCTCCGGTTCCGACCAGGAGGGGGAGATGATCGACGAAATAGCGTGGCGCAAGAATATCGAAGTCAGGAAGATTACCGGAGCGACCGATCTCCGCACGCTGGCCGCCGTATTGTCGCTGGCGTCGACAGTGGTCGCCAATTCCACCGGCCCGCTGCATCTGGCAGTGGCAGTCGGCACGAAGGTGGTCGGTTTGTATCCCAGCCGCGAAGTCATGTCGCCGGTGCGGTGGGGGCCGCTGGGCGAAGGGCACCAGGTAATTCAGCCCGCGGTGAGCCGCTGCACGTGCCCGCCGAAACACTGCCGGTGTATGGAATCGATTTCGGTCGACCAGGTGTATCGCAAGGTGCAGACGGTGTTCCGTGACGCCGTCGCGCGCGGGGTTCCCAGGATGACGTCATGAATCTGGCCGAATTCATCATCAGGGTCGAGGCCTACAATTCCAATATCGATGTTGCCCTGATCCGCCGCGCGTACGAATTCTCGGATAAAGCTCACGCCGGGCAGAAACGCACTTCCGGCGAGCCGTTTATAGAGCACTGTCTCGAAGTCGCCTTCATTCTGGCCGAGCTGCACATGGACTCAACCACTATCGCGGCCGGGCTGGTGCACGATGTGGTCGAAGACACCACCTACACGCTTGAAGATATCCGCCGCGAGTTTGGCGACGAAGTGGCCGAACTGGTCGACGGCGTCACCAAACTCGGCGCCGTGCCGTTCATGTCGCTCGAGGAACAGCAGATCGAGTACTTTCGCAAGATGCTCCTCGGGATGGCCAAGGATATGCGGGTCATCCTCATCAAGCTGGCCGACCGCCTGCACAACATGCGGACGCTCGAACCGCTGCCGCCGGACAAGCGGATCCGGATCGCACAGGAGACGCGCGATGTCTACTGCCCGATGGCGCACCGCCTCGGCATGAACAAACTCAAGACCGAACTCGAGGACCTGAGTTTCAAGTATCTCGAGCCGGACACGTACGAGCAGCTCGCCGCGCTCATCAAGGAGAGGCGCGAGGAGCGTGAGGCATATATCGCCGAAGTGGTCGCGCCGATCAAAGAGGCGCTGGCCAAGGACGGCATTCTCGGCACGGTCAGCGGGCGCGCCAAGCATCTCGATTCGGTCTATCGCAAGATCAAAGTCCGCAAGGTGCCGTTTGAAGAAATTTACGATCTCTTTGCCATCCGCGTGATTGTCAACACCGATCGGGAATGCTACCACACGCTGGGTATCATTCACACTATGTGGAAGCCGGTGGCGGGGCGATTCCACGACTATATCGCCAATCCGAAACCGAACGGCTACCGCTCGCTGCATACGACCGTTTTTGGGCCGCACAGCAAGATGGTGGAAATTCAGATTCGCACCCACGCCATGCACCGGGTCGCCGAGAACGGCATCGCCGCGCACTGGCTCTATAAAGAAGGGCGGCAGCATCTCGGGCGCGACGAACAACAGATGGCCTGGCTGCGCGACGTGCTAGAGTGGCAGAAAGACCTCACCAATCCATCGGAGTTTATTGAATACCTCAAGATGGATCTGTACGCGGAGGACATTTTCGTCTTTACGCCCAACGGCAAGCTGATTCATCTGCCCAAAGGCGCGACACCGCTCGATTTCGCGTTCGAAATCCACACGCAGATCGGCATTCACTGCGCGGGGGCGAAGATCAACGGGCGCTTGCAGCCNCTGTCGACCGAACTGCGGTCGGGGGATACGGTCGAGATCATCACCAATCCGGGGCGGACGCCGTCGCAGGACTGGTTGAAACTGGTCAAGACGCCCAATGCGCGAAGCCGCATCAAACGCTGGCTGAAGCAGGCGGGNCTGGAGCAGTCGATCAAACTNGGGCGCGAAATTCTCGAGCGGCGGTTAAANGAGCTGCATCTCAAGATGCCGACTGAGGAAGAACTGCACACGTTCGCNAAGAAGCTCGACAAGGGTTCCGCCGAAGAATTGCTCGCGNCAATCGGCAACGGTTCGATTACGGCGCGGCCGCTGCTTCTGCTGATCGAGCCGGAACTCGATGAGAAGAAGCCGGAGGAGCCGGGGTTTGTCGGCAAGGTTATCGAGCGGATTCGCGGCACCAAGGGAATCCGCGTGCAGGGACTTGACAACATGATGTTTCGTTTCGCCGGATGCTGCCAGCCGGTACCGGGGGACGACGTGGTCGGTTTCATCACGCGGGGGAGAGGCGTGACAATACATCAGGCCAGCTGCCAGTTGGCGCTCGATATCGAGACGAAATCGCCGGAGCGCAAGATCGCGGTGAGCTGGGACACGGGCAAGGACCAGTCGTTCGTGGTGCAGATCGAGATCGTGTGCGAGGATCGCCGCCATATGCTTCGCGATGTCACCGAGGCGATTGCCGACTCCAACACGAATGTGAAAGGGGCGGAGATGTACGCGCGCGACGCGACGGCAATCGGCAAGTTTGTGGTGGAGGTCACGGACCTGTCGCACCTGAACCGCATTATCGACAAGGTGCGGAAGGTGAAGGGTGTGCTTTCGGTTCGTCGCGCGGGCGGACGGGATCTGCACCGGGAATAGCGCTGATCGATTCCTCTTTTGCTTTTCACCCCTCTCACTATTGTCCGCTGTGCCGAGCGCAGTCGAGGCACGCTTGCCGGTTCTCGACTCCGCTCGAACCAGCGGGGTCAGGGGTGTACAAATTACTGTTGTTCCGTCAGGTGTTGATCCGCCGCAGGCGGATTGTCACCTGACGGCCTTGTTTTGAGCCGGCAGGTCACACGCCGACAGGATCGGCGCAAGACCTGCCGGAACGGTTAACGAATCAGCTGACAGATTGCGACGCCCGAGGCGGGCCCGCAATGACGAGGCGCACCAATCTGCTAGAACGTCACCGGGAAACTGAGCGTATCCGTTGCTCGCACGATAACTACCGTGGTCGTGTCCCCTTTGTTGAATTTGCTCAGCGCCGACATGTAGCTGTAAATGTCTTCGATCTCAATCGCGCCGAGCTTGATGACTATGTCACCTTTCTTAATCCCCGCCTTCTCGGCCGATTTGTTCGGCGATACGCCCCCCACTGCCAGACCTTTCGCCGGAGTGGTGTAATCCGGCATGATGCCCAAAGTCACTTTGTACTCCGCGCGGGTTTTGGGTTGATCGGAACTTGCGGTGCGCTGGAAAGTCAGGGGAGTGCCGAGCGAGTCGAAATGGTTGACGACATCGGAGACGAGCGTTTCGACTCTCACGATGCCGGGGTAATCGATTTTGTCCGGAGTGTCGCTGGCGGTATGGTAATCTTCGTGGGCGCCGGTGAAAAAGTGCAAGACCGGTATGCCGGAGTGATAGAATGCGATTTGGTCCGACGGTCCGGTGCCCGGTTCAAGAAACGACAGCCGTATGCTGTCGACTTTCAAGCTGTCGAAATACGGCTTGAACTCGGCCGCGGTGCCGACACCGAAAATCGCGAGGCCGTTCTGCTGGTCCTTCAGCCGCCCGATCATGTCCATGTTGAGCATCATGCGGACTTTGCTCGAATCGATTGTCCAGTGCCGCACGTAGTACGTGGAACCGAGCACGCCTTCTTCCTCTCCGGAGAAAGCGGCAAACAGCAGCGAATGACGGTGCGGATTGCTCGCGTAGTATCTGGCCATTTCCAGCAGGGCGGCGGTGCCGGAAGCATTGTCATCGGCGCCGGGATGTATGCGCGGTTTGGAGCTGGTGTCGCGTGAGCCGGGCGCGCCCCATCCAAGATGATCGTAATGAGCGCCGAGGATAATGGTCGTGTCGCTTGCGCCGGGAAGCTCGCCGAGGATATTGTAGCCGGTGTCTTTGACCTGAATCAATTCCGTTTGACCGGAAGCGGAGGCAAAGGATGGTGAATCGACTGAAATGCCGAGCCGGTCAAGCGCGCGGCGCTTGACGAAGATGATCGGGATATCCCTGGGCGCGACGCGCATGGGGCCATAGGGCTTGAGCGTGTCGTCTTCGTTAGGCGGGGTCACGAAGAATATGCCGGCGGCTTTGTGATCGACGGCATTGCGAATCTTGTCGGCCCACGAATTGTACCGCGTGAAATCAACTTTCGGGTATTGCTCGGCGGATGGCGAGAAGCGTTTTATCAATACTGCTTTGCCGGTGACATCCTTGCCGGCGTAGTCGTCGTAGGCGCTGTCTTCAGTCCGGATGCCGTAGCCGACCGGGACTATTTCAGTGAAACTGAACTGTGTCGATGCGGACTGCTCAAGGGGGACATAATCGACTCCCAGCTCAAGCGACTTCTTGTCGATCGCCAGCCGGTTGTCGGGGCCGAAGTCGATTTTCCTGATGAATTCGAACGGCTGGAGGTAACCGTCGCTGCCCGCCGGCCTGAGGCCGGCTTCTTTGAAGACGCCGATAATGTACCGGGCCGCTTTCCACTCGCCAATGGTGCCGATTTCACGCCCTTCGAGCGAATCCGACGCCAGCACCGCAATATGCTGTACCAGTGCCTGCGGCTGGAAATTGTACGGTTGTCCGGCCTGACAGGCCAGGGAAGCGATGAGGCAAACAAGAGCGGTTAACCAGAGTGCGCGCATGGAAGTCCTTTCAGCTTGGCAACTGCAACAAACCAAAAATATATGCTCATCGGTGTTGGTTGTCACCCGGAGAATCGGCCGGGGGGAGGCGCCCGACGCGCCACAAAATCCTTTGCTTAAAGACCATGTTTATCTATATTCGGCGGTCGTAACCGAGGAAAGGAAAGACGAGTAGTACTGTGACCAATATCAAGTGTCCTTCGTGTCAGGCCGAGATTCCGGCCAACGCCAGGTTCTGTCCGGAATGCGGCGCATCGCTGTCCGGCGAAAAACCGGCCGGAGCACCGGCCAATTCGCGGATAAGGGATGTCGGGATCATTGTCGGCGTGCTGGTGGTAATGACGGCGGCGTATTTCATCCTTCGGTCGAAACCCGCTCCACAGCCGACCGCAGGTCCATCGCAGTCAGCCGCCGCGCAGCAGGATATGCCGCCGGATCACCCGCCGGTCGAAGGAATGGCCGGCATGCCGGGGATGGATGCGCTGGAGTCCTTGCCCAAGAGTTATGATTCACTCGTGATGCTCGGGAACCAGAATATGGATCACGGGCAGCTGGCGATTGCGGCGGAGTGCTATCGCCGGGCGCTGGCGATTGACAGCACGCAAGTCGATGTCCGCGTGGACTACGGAGCGTGCCTGCACGGGATGGGGATGGCCGACCGGGCGATTCAGGAGTTCCAGAAGGCGCTGAAGATGGCTCCGCAGCATGCGATCGCCAATTTCAATCTCGGCATAGTGTACATGGATTTGCAGCAGAAGGATTCCGCTAAAGTGTATTTTCAGAAATATCTGCAACTCGAGCCGAACGGCCGGGCGGCGGCGGATGCCGGCCGCCTGCTCAAACAGGTGAGTGAATAGATAGACAGTGGATTTTCTGGCGAACTGGGCCGGGTCAACGTGGGGAATCCTGCTTGACTCGGCTTTTCTTTTTCTGGTCGGTCTGACGCTGGCGGGACTGGTCTCGATCATTCTCAATGCCGAGACGGTCAGGCGGATCGGTCGCGGAAGTGCAGTATCGACCGTGGTGAAGGCATCCCTGATCGGCCTGCCACTGCCGCTGTGCTCGTGCAGCGTGCTGCCGGTGGCGGCACAACTTCGAAAATCCGGGGTGAGCAAAGGGGGAGTAATGGCGTTTCTGGTTTCGACGCCCGAATCGGGGGTTGACTCGATCCTTCTCACCTACGCGCTGACTGATCCCGTGCTCACAGTAGCGCGGCCGGTTTCGGCGTACCTGACCGCGATGACGGCTGGACTTGTGGAGTCGATCGGCTTTTCGAAGCAACCGGTCCTTCCGACGGTTGAAGCGACGGCCTGCTGCGATGACGAATGCTGTTGCGCCAAATCGCCGAAGCCCGCGAAGAGAAGCTTCGTAACCAGAGTGTTGATCGGAATCAAGTACGCTTTTACCGATATGCTGGCGGACCTGGCGCCCTATCTCCTGATAGGATTTCTACTGGCCGGATTGGTGGCGGCACTTGTCGGGCTTGAGGGCACCCGGATACCCGGGGCGGTGTCGGGATGGGCAGGGTATGCGTGGGGGATTGGAATCGGGGTGCCGCTGTATGTCTGCGCGACCTCGAGCACGCCGCTAGCTGCGGTTCTGCTGGGAGCCGGGTTTTCGCCGGGGGCGATTCTGGTATTCCTGTTGGTAGGTCCGGCGACAAATGTCGCGGGAATTGTGGTAATGCGGAGAATACTGGGGGGCTGGTCGACGGTCAGATTCCTGATCAGCGTGGTTGTGACAGCAGTGCTGTGCGGGCTGGCTTTGGATGGGGTTTACCGGTGGACAGGCGTGACGCCGAGTTACCATGCCGGTGAATCGCATGGGGAGGGAGCCACTGCCGTTGCGGTGGTATCAGCAGTGGGGCTGTCGGCGCTGATTCTCTATTACTGCGCGCGGAAATTGCTGCGCCGCATCGGCTAGTTTTTCCTTGTCTGGGGCGAAAGCGGGATTCTTCTTACATGTATGGCCGGTGCATGGAGCGGACTATCCGAACTGCTGCGGGGAGCGGTTGATCTTGCCCTGCCGCCGCTCTGTACGGCGTGCGGTGAGTACACCGAGTCGCCGACCGGGTTCTGCGAATCCTGCATTAAGCGCATCGATCGATATGATTACCCGATGTGTCTTCAGTGTGAACAGCCGATTTTCAGCGGGATTGTGTGCCCGCAGTGTGGGGAGGAGGCGATGGTGCTGTATGCGTTTGGCAATTATGTCGATCCCCTCAAAGAAGCGGTGCATCAGTTCAAATTCCGAGGGGTGACGAGAGTGGCGGGATATTTTGCCGAAGAAATCGCGGCGAGGTTCGGCGCTGAAATCGGCGGGCTTGCGCCGGCTGTACTCGTCCCGATTCCGCTTCATCCGAGCCGTGAGCATGCGCGGGGATTCAATCAGGCGGAGGTGTTTGCTGAGGCGCTGGGATCAAGACTGAATCTCGCAATCAACTCGGAGATACTCATACGGATCAAGAAGGGGAAGCCGCATTCGCGGCTGTCAGATAATGCCCGCGCACGGAATATCAGAGGGGCGTTTTCGGTCATCGCTGAGGAGATTTCCAAAGATCATGTCATTCTGGTCGACGACGTGGTCACCGGCGGGCACACGGTGAGGGAGGCACGGTCGGAACTTGGCAAGGCCGGTTTTCATGTTCCGGCGGTGATCTCGATCGCACACGGGCGGTGAACGATGACGCTCGAATCCGCCATAATCGATTATCTCCAGCATCTGAAGTTGGAACGCGGACTTTCGGACAACACGGTCTCCGCGTACCGTCGGGACCTTGAAGCGTTCGCGAAAGCGATCGGCGCGAAAGATCCGGCGCGGATTAGCGCGGTGGCAGTGACGGCGTATTTCGGGGGGATGAACAAGCTGGGGATGAAGCCGTCATCGATTGCCCGCAAACTTTCCAGTTTACGGCAGTTCTTTGCCTATCTGACCGATGCGGGCACGATTTCCGAAAGCCCGCTGATCTCCTATTCAGCGCCGAAAATCGCGCGGTATCACCCTGACTATCTCTCACCCCGGGATATCGAATCGATAATCAGGACGGCGGATTCATTCGGACGGAACGACAAACGGAATCGCGCCATAATCGAAGTGCTCTATGGCTGCGGCCTGCGTATCTCGGAGCTGATCGATCTCAGCCGGGAGAATTTCGAATTCGAAGCCGGTTTTCTGCGGGTGACCGGCAAGGGGGAGAAGCAGCGGCTGGTGCCGGTCGGGAGTTTCGCCCGGAAGGCGGTGCTGGAATACCTTGAATCCAGAGCCGGCTCCGACGGCGGGGTCGTGTTTGCAGGCCGGGGGGGGCGGAAGTTCTCGCGGACGGGGGTGTGGAAGATCGTCAAGCAGATGGTCCGGCGGGCGGGGATCATAAAGCGGGTAACTCCACACACGTTCCGGCATTCCTTTGCGACACATTTACTTGAGGGAGGCGCTGATTTGCGGGTAGTGCAAGAAATGCTCGGTCATGCCGATATATCTACTACAGAAATATACACTCGTTTGGACCGAGATTATATCATTGCCGAACACCGGAAGTATCATCCTCGAGAACTGGCCGGCCACAAAGGATCACCTCGATCCGGCTAAGCCGGTCTACCACTTCGCCGTCATGCAGGCGGGGGTAAATCTCGATTTCCATCTGAGGCAATTCTATCGAAAGCAGGAGATTTCCTTTCACTTCTTTGTTGGATTCGACGCTCTGCTCCGCATCTGCCAGCAGTTCCCGGTCTGCGCGATCATTCTCGGCAGCAAGGGGGAAATGGCGGTGGAACTCGATCTGCTCCGCGCGGTCAAACGAAATGTGTTCCTGTCGATTATCCCGGTCATTCTGTTTCATCCCGAACCGCCGATTGAGACGGTGGTCGCGGCATATGAAAACGGGGCCGAGGAATTCATCTACGGCGAGTGGATAGATCGCCTCGTGGCAGTCCGTATCAACCGGGTGATCGAGCGGCATCAGCGGGATGTTTCTATCAACCCGTCGACTCAGCTTCCGGGGACACACATTATCGAGGAAGAGATCCAGCGCCAGCTCGATCTCGGGACGCCGTTCGCGATCTGTTACGCCGACCTGGACAATTTCAAAGCGTACAACGATTACTACGGTTATTACTCCGGCGACAAGGTGGTCAAACTGACCGGGCGGATTATCCGGGACGTCGTGTTCGACCTCTGTCACGAGGGATTTGTCGGGCATATCGCGGGTGACGATTTTCTGTTTACGATTCCCAATGATCTCATCGATACGGTCTGTTCCTGGATCATCCGAACGTTCGACACGCTGGTGCCATACCGCTACGAGGAAGTCGACCGGGAGCGCGGTTTCATTACGACCAAAAGCCGGCGGGGCGTGATCGAAGATTATCCGATTCTTAGTATATCAATTGCCGTGATCGTAAACGACAACGGCAAATTCGCGCACGTGGGGGAGCTTTCGCGTATGATGGCCGACCTGAAGAAGGCGGTCAAGCAGCGCCCGGGGTCGAATTACCTTGTCGAGAGACGGCAGAAGTACTGAGCCGCACTCGAAATCCGTCAGCGTGAGCGGTCAGGTCACACCCGTCTGTGGCGAGCAGGGCCTGACCGAGAATTGAAACAGATTTACAGACATAACGCTCTCGCCGCGTGACTTCGCATCTGCAACAATTCAGACCGTTTGCCCCACTTTATGGTTGACACACACGTCGAAGGCGGTTAGTTTATCTATTGTAGCGTTCTCTTTGTCTTCTGAAACAACTGAATGGAGGATCGAATATGAGAGCATCAGTATTTGTGCTGCTTGCCATCGTATTCTGCTCAGCGGCCTACGGAGCTGATGTGCAACCGTCACCGTGGAAGCCGATGAACGGCGTGTCGGGCTGGGTCCACAGCCTGGCCGTTCTCGATGGAAGACTGTATGTAGGGGGAGACAGAAACGAACTGCTTGGGCCAACCTCGCCGGCGACGGTTGCGGTGTGGAACGGCACCACCTGGATCCCGCTCGGAGGCGACATAGCGGAGCGGGCGACCGCCCTTGGTGTGTACAAGGGAGATTTGATTGTCGGCTGCCAGAATTTTTCGGGCGGCGGACCGGTCGGCTTTCACAATGTACTCCGGTGGACCGGTTCGAACTGGGAGCCGCTCGGCGATTTCCCCGATCCTTACACGGAGGTTGATGGGCTGACGACAATCGGCGACACACTCTATGTGACATCGTTCAACGGCAACTATCGATTCGACGGTATCACCTGGACGGAAATTCCTCACTTTCCGTATGACGAAGCAGTCAATCTCCGGTTGGCGCAATACGAAGGGAATGTCTATATGGGGACGGCGGCAGGCGCCGGCACGGTTCCGAGGGTGCTACGGCTCACGGAATTCGGATGGGCGCCGGTGTTCAGCTCCGACGGCGCCACCACGCCCGTTGGAGCGACTGGTGTCTTCTCCATGCTCGATGCTCACGGAATGCTTTATGCTGGCGGCAGCATGTTGCTGGCGGAGCAGCCCTGTGCGGTCGCTGCATTTAACGGTACTGACTGGATTGACATGACGTTCAACCTGCCGGCACGGATTAGCGGTCTTGGGTTATACCATGACACGCTCGTGGTCGGGACAGCCGACGGGATGTGGCAGCTGGTTGGGGAGCGCTGGAAGCGTATCGGGACAACGAGCGACGATGTAACGTTTATTGGTGAGTATGCCGGATCGCTGGTGGCAGCGGGCTGGTTCGAGACGGTCGACGGCAATGCCGCGCCGTTTGTATCGCAGTGGTTCGGATGTTGTGCAGGACTTCGCGGCAATGTCAACTTCACCGGCATTGTCGATCTCGGCGATTTAAGTGCGCTGGTTAGTTTTCTGACGGGCGGCGGGTACGTGCTGCCGTGCAATGAAGAAGCCGACGTCAATGGCATGGGGATAGTCGATCTGAGCGACCTGAGTTCGCTGGTAAGCTATCTCACCGGTGGCGGATACGTGCTGCCGAATTGCCCGTAAGGTACAAACATTCGGTCAGGTCACACGGCAACAAGGTTGCTGCAAGACCTGACCGAACGAGAAGCTTGCGGGTTCGAAAGCCGAACCCGCAAGTCTACTACTGTGAACCCCACCCTGAAGGATGGGGAATATCATATCTAAACTGCTTTCATTTCTCGCTTTGACACCCGGTAAAGTAAGATCGCCAACAGGGCGAACAGGATGATGGAGAGCCAGGGTCCGAAACCGGCCGTCAGCGAGGCGAATTGACCGTCGTGCGCGTCGTAGAACGGTGCGTACGATTGGTCGAAGATACCGATCAGAAATGCCACGACCACGCCCATTAAGGCGTCACCCGCTACCAGTCCCGATGAGAACAGCACTCCCTGCATATTGCGGGCCTCGGCGAGGGCGGGTGCAACGTTTCTGCCGATCACCCATGCAATGATGCCACCGAGCATAATCGGGGTGGACAGGTTCAGTGGCAGATACAATCCAATCGCAAACGGCAGAGCGCCAATGCCCAGCAACTCCACCGACAGGGCCAGAAACGCCCCGACAATGATCGGTGCCCACGGCAGGTTACCGTTCATGATGCCGCTGACGACAGTAGCCATCACGTTCGCCTGCGGCGCCAGCATCGGTGCCCGGCCGGTCTGACCCTCGACAAACCCGAACGTATCGCGCAGGTAGAAGAGCATGAACCCCATTACCAGCGCCGGGGCCGCCATACCGATGAGCGTCGTAAGCTGCATCCGAATTGGCGTACCGCCGAGCAGGAAACCGGTCTTGAGGTCCTGAGAGATATCACCGGACATACTGACTGCAACGCACACGATCGTGCCGACCATCATCGCAGCAATCATCCCTTTCGGCCCGAAGAATCCGAGTCCGACAAGCACAAGGCAGGTGACGATAAGTGTCGATATTGTCATGCCAGAGACCGGCATTGAAGACGATCCCACCAGGCCCACGATGCGAGCCGCCACCACTACAAAGAAGAACCCGAAAACGACCGCCAATATCACGCCGACCCACGGGAGCCCGGTGCCGGGGAGAAGGCCGACTACGAGAATAATCGCCAAGACGCCCAGGAGTACCCACTTCATAGGGAGGTCATACGCGGTGCGTTCTGGCTTCTCAGCGGCTCCCTTTCCTCCAACAAGCTGCTTGAAGCCCTGCTTAAAGGATTCAATTATGATCGGGAATGACTTCATGAGCGAGACGAAACCACCCAAGGTGACTGCCCCCACACCGAGGTACTTGATATAGAAGTTGCGAAGCTGCCCGGGATCCATCTGTGACAGCGGGATATTGCCCGGCGCGACAATCAGGTCGGGCGCCTGTGTCCCGACAAATGACAACAGCGGCCCAATGGCCAGATACCCCAGCACCGCGCCGCTGAGCATCATAGCCGATATCTGCGGGCCGATGATATAGCCGACCGCCAGAAGAGCCGGGGTAGCGTCGATGCCGATCGTGCCACCCTTGCCAATTAGCTTACTACCGACTCCCTTGAAATTGTAGTCAACGACTTCCGGCCAGCCCTTCACGAGACTCATGATGACTTTGTAGACAACTCCGACACCTATGCCGGAGAACACCAGCTTTGCGCGCGAACCTCCCTGGTCGCCCGCCTTGATGATCTCGGCGCAGGCAGTACCTTCAGGGTACTTGAGATTGCCGTGCTCTTTCTCGACCAGGAATCTTCGCAGGGGGATCATCAGCAGCACGCCGAGCGCACCGCCCAGAATTGCCAGCGCCATGATCTGCCACTGTGCGATGCTGAAATCGTACCCCTGGGCTTTCAATTCCGAACTGGCCGACCAGATGAAAAAGGCCGGGACCGTGAAAATGATACCGGCCGCGAGCGACTCGCCTGCCGAGCCCATCCCCTGCACGATATTGTTTTCGAGAACGGTCGGGCGATTACGGGACATCCGGAGGATCGCCATTGAGATGACCGCTGCCGGAATGGAGGCCGACACGGTCATGCCGACTTTCAGACCGAGATAGGCGTTGGCCAGCCCGAACACGAGCGCCACCGCGACACCCAGAAAGATGGCTCGCCAGGTGACCTCGGCGGGTGACTGAGAAGCGGGTACGAACGGCTCAAATTTCTTTGTGGATTGACCCTTGGGTGCGTTGGGTTCGTTCATGCGACCTCCGTCGAAACTGACTGACCAAGTTCAATTGTCAGCCCAAGTTAGGAGCGAGGAGCGCAATGTCAAGGTTTAGTATTCCACGGTCCGGGCCGTCCGTTCGTCCTAAACAATGTGAAGAACATGGAGCAGCCGAAGGGACAGGGCATGAGGCATCGTTTCCGGGCGCGAAACGGGTCAGCATGCCGCGGTTGTCCTCTCCGAGACCGCAAACTTTGCGCCCCGGGTGCGGCTGTAAGACGGCGGCAGGATAGGGAACATAAGGTTAGAGAAGTTGGTACTAGATATAGCACAACGGTCCGCAGGGACCAGGCAAGAACGCCAAACAATGGAGGTGATGGCCAATACGATAGAGGGCCGGGGCGGCTGCGGGAGTGAGACCCGCGAAAACACTTGACAATTAAGGGACGATGGCCGATTTTGTAATTGGACAAGGTAGCCCCACGATAACATTTCACCCTCACTCGATTGCCGTACCGTGTACGATTACATTGGAATGTACGATTCGTATTGCGGAAGGAAAGAACGGCTGCGTGATGCAAGGGAATGCTTGATGTCGCGACAGCCAGAACGTAAACCTGAAGCTACTCTTGAAGGGAGTGAGCCTTGTTGAAGCGTTTTTGGACATTAACAGTCGTCAGCGCCATTCTGGTACTCGCCGTAGTGGCCGCTGCCAAAACCGATCAGAAGGTCATAATCGGGGACGCCGTTATCGGGGACGATAATCTGATTCGTGTGCCGGTATCGGTGACCAACGGCAATGACCTGGTCGGTATCGATCTTGCCTTCAAGTACTCAGCCGGCGTGAGGATCAAGGAAGTGACATTCGAGAATACTCGCGTGTCCTACTGGGACCTCAAGGCCACCATGCTGAACCCGACGAACCAGACGATAGTCGCAATGATGGTTCCTCAGCTCACCATGACCAAGAAGCCGGCACTCGCGGAGGGCACAGGCCCGATAGCCGAATTGGTGTTTGAACGCACCGATCCGACCGTGAAAGAGATCAAACTGGAACCGACAGTGGTGGAGGATCCGCATCATTCCGTGTTCTTCGTCTACGCGAATACCGATGCCAGCGGCAAGTATACGCAGTGGCGGGAGGACCCGGAGGTGCTGAACGGCACGGTTGCGCTGGTCGCAGCCGGGGCCAACCTGCCGACCAAGTTTGCACTCGACCAGAACTTCCCCAACCCGTTCAACCCGACTACCCAGGTCAGTTTTGCACTGCCGAAGAACGCGCATGTTCAGCTGACGGTGTTCAATGTGCTTGGGCAGACGGTAAAGACGCTGGTCGATGAGGACATGGCGGCCGGTAACCACACGGTAACCTGGAATGGAAGGAATAGCGATGGCGAGCAGGTGTCGAGCGGCATCTACTTCTATCGGATAAGCGCTGGTGACTTTAATGCCACCAAAAAGATGATGATGTTGAAGTAAACAGTACACGCCGTTAGGCGTGTCCAAAACGCGTTCGATAAAGTTCGGCCCTCCCTGCCGGTCACAGGGAGGGCATTCATTTTGGCGCAGAATGTGTCTTATCGGCGGGAGAACTGACGCATGCCCTGCGGCCGACGTTCCGTGCGAATCCGCAATGTATTG
>PQAP01000008.1 GCA_003105265.1 candidate division GN15 bacterium
AGAAAGCCGCCGGGGTAAATAGACCCCCGTCCCGCAAGGGATGGGGGTTTTTCTTGAGCATCCAGTCAATGCGAAGCGCCGTAACACGCCGAACGCAAAACTTGCTGGGCTTGCGGGACTATTGGGGTTTGGCTATCTTTGAATATTGTTGACCTGACATTGCCCTTTTCAGCCATAGGTAAACGGACCGGAACAAGGAGGAGCTTAACTTTATGGGTAAATTGCTCGTCTCCGTCCGCTTTGCGACGGTATTGAGTCTCGCCATATTGGCCGCCGGTCGAGGTGTCGCGACGACCAATTCTCCTTCAGCGGTTGATTCCTCGGGGGCACCCGTTATTGTCGGCTCCGACACGCTATTTGTGGTCTCCGCGAAAATTCTGTCTTTCTCTCCGCAGGATCGAGCCAAAGCCATAAGCGGCAAACTCGAGCGGCTCATAGATGACCGCTCTATAACTCCCGATTCAATCAGCGTTCTGGAGACCGAAGCCGGCAGCGAAATTGTCGCCGGCGATATGACTATCATGACTGTCACCGACGCCGATGCCTCGGTGTCGGGAATGGACCGAGCCGCCCTTGGCGCCACGATACTCAATCGCATCAGAACCACGGTCGAATTGTCTCGTAGTGAACATAGCTTCAAGACAATCCTGATGGCGGCCATCTATGCGTTGGTTACTCTGATTGTGCTGCTGATTGTCCTGTGGGGATTGAAACGGCTCTTTGGTTTCGCTTATGCCACGCTTCAAGCCTGGCAGGGGAGCCGACTTCGCACGTTGAGATTTCAGAATCTCGAAATTCTCTCGGCAGAGAAGGCAACCCGGGCACTTATTCGGCTGGCCCGATTCCTTCGTTTTGTCGTGACGGCGGTGTTACTCTACGCTGCCGCTTCGCTCATTCTGGGATTCTTCCCGCAGACCAAGTATGTCTCGGCTTTTCTTGCCGAGCGTCTCTGGGCCCTGATCAGGCCGGTCGTCATGGCGGTGGTGAATTACCTGCCGAATCTGGTGGTGGCGGTATTCCTGCTCGTTCTCAGTTTCTACGCGATTCGCCTCCTCAGACTGTTCTTCGACTCCGTGAAGGCAGGCCGGATTACGCTTCCCGGATTTTATGTCGAATGGACCGACACCACGTATAAAATCGTCCGACTGGCAGTCATTGCTCTTTTTGTCGTGCTGCTGTTTCCGTATCTGCCCGGCTCGAATTCGCCGGCGTTCAAGGGCGTATCTATCTTCGTCGGATTACTGTTTTCACTCGGTTCGACGTCGATCATCGCCAATATGGTCGCCGGCGTGATTCTCACGTATATGCGGCCCTTCAAACTGGACGATCGCGTCAAGATCGCCGATACAGTCGGCGATGTCGTGGAAAAGACGATTCTGGTGACGCGCGTGCGAACCGTCAAAAACGTGTTGATCACAATCCCGAACGCGATGGTGCTCAGCAGCCATATCGTCAACTACAGCTCCTCCGACAACATCGACCCGCTCATTCTCCACACGACCGTCACAATCGGCTACGATGCGCCCTGGAGAAAGGTCCACGAGTTGCTTATAGCCGCCGCCTACGCAACAGATCACATAAGAAAGGAGCCGAAAGCCTTCGTTCTGCAGACCGCTTTGGACGACTTCTATGTGCGCTACGAACTGAATGCATTTACTGATTCACCGAGAGAAATGTCAAACACGTATTCTCAGCTGCATCAGAACATACAGGATCGGTTCAATGAATCCGGGTTGGAGATTATGTCACCTCACTACCGGGCCGTGCGAGATGGCGGCGATCCGGCAATTCCATCCGAATACGATGGGGTGAGCGGCGAGGGAAAGCCCTTTCGAGTCAGGTATACGCCTGGGCACGAAAAGCAAGAGGACCGCAATCGGAATATCTGATCCCCTTGACCGGTTGGCGTGGAGTACCGGGTCCAATCCTGGCGTGCAGTAACTGCGTCGGCCGCAACCATTGGAGCAGCGGGCGAGAGAATGCGGCAGAGTAGAAAGCCGCCGGGGTAAATAAAACCCCCGTTTCGCAAGAGACGGGGGTTTTTACTTGCCCGCAGGTCGGTCAAACGGCTATGCTGTCATGCAAGCCAACCCGTTGCTCACAGGGAATCGACATGAACATCAAGAAATCACTTCTCCCGGGTCTGCTGATCATCCTCTGCCTGCTTGCCGTCACGACGGTCCGGGCCGAACAGGGCAAACCGACCTATTCCGATCTCACCAAGCTGGTGCGCGAGACCCAGATGATGGAAAAGGAGGGAGATGACCTGATGCTGATCTGGTGGATGCCGGAGGAGTTCTGGACGATGAGTCTGGCGCAGACGAATTCGCTCGATGACTCACTCAAGGCCACCACCGTCGCACTCTTCAGACCTTATACGGTGATTGCCGTCGTGGCCGGCAAGGTCGGGCCGCTGGGAGGGATGACATTTGTTCCCGAAGATTCGATCCGGGCAACGACCCGGCTTGTTGATGCCAAGGATAACTCGTATTCGCCGATCATGCCTGAATCGCTGGAGGCCAACGTCTCGACCATGCTTCAGGTGATGGCGCCTATCATGGGGAACATGATGGGGCCGATCGGCAAGAATATGCGCTTTCTCGTGTTCCCGTCAATGTCCAAGGACAGCATGCCAATCGCGAGCGCCACTCAGCCCGGGTCATTCAAGGTGGTGATGGGGCAGAAGGAATTCAAGTGGCGTTTGCCGCTGAGCTCGCTGGTGCAAGCCAAGATTTGCCCGAAATGCAAAGAGGAATGCAGCGGCGCGTGGCGGTACTGCGCCTGGTGCGGGACTGAATTGGATTAGCGCACCGGCTTCTTATCACCCGGCCAGCACTCGCTCGATACGGCGGTCGGGAATCAGCCACATCACGGCCACGAACACGTACAACAGACCCGAGATCCACGTGCCGACAAAGGCCAGAGGAATCGAACACGCGTAGGCAACTACCGACACCTTCCCCTTGATATCCGCCCCGAGAGCTATGGCCAGAGCCGATTCGCTGCCGTGCAGCGACACCAGCGTACGCGCCAGCACATAATAGGCAACAGCTGCGAGCAACAGATCAATGCCATATACGGCGACCGGCCAGGGGGCAAAATGAGTCTCGCCGACCCACGCTGTGATCGAGGGAATGAATGACAGCCAGAAAAGCAGATGCAGATTTGCCCAGAGCACCCGGCCGTTGACGTGCTTGATCGCCTGCAACATATGATGGTGATTGTTCCAGTAGATGCCAAGAAACGCAAAGCTCAGCAGATAGCTCAGAAATGACGGAATCAGCGGGGTCAGCGCCTGCACCTCTGCGCTCGACGGCGGCTCGAGATGCAGCACCATAATCGTGATGATGATGGCCAGCACGCCATCGCTGAATGCCTCCAATCGACCTTTGCTCATACAGTTTTGTAACGCTCGATATCGCCGGCCGGTTCAGTGTAGCGAGCCGGAGGTCGAGCTTCGCATTTTCCGCTCGGGCAGCGGGGAGACAACTCCAGCGGGAACGCTTCTTGCACTTATCAGGTCAGAAATCGTTGGCGCGTGATCGGCGCCGGGTTCCTGACGGCCTGCGGTGACATCTTACGTACTGCGCTTGCAGGAAATCGGCAATCCGTCTCGCAGTCAGTCGATGCTGAGCGTAACACTCGCGAAGCTGTGCAGAAATAGGACAGCGCCGGCCCGCGATCAAAGTACAGAGAACGTTATGAAAAGAGCTGTCATTCCCGCACTCGCCATCCTGATTATGCTGACGTCCATGGCGTCGGCTCAAGAAGTCACGATCGGCAATTTTCCGGTCGGCGTCGGTACCAGGGTGAGTCCGTCACTTTTCAAGCCGTATGACAAGCAACTTCGGGCGATCGCCGACACGATGAAGAGCGATTTTCATGCGATCGCGGTGATTACCGGAAGCGCGGACGGCATCACGTACAAAGCGAGCCACGACGCCAAGAATCCCGGTCTGGCGCTCGGTCGTGCCCACGCGCTCCGCAACTACATGATCTCGCAGTATGGTGTCGATTCGGTCCATATCGTCGTACAGTCCGAGGACGCCAAAGAGGTCGGCGGGCAGTTTCGTTCCGTTTCCATACGGTTGCTCCGAAACTGGTTTGGACCGTCGAAAAGTGCCGAGCCGGCTCCCGAGGCGATCGCTCAGCCCGTGCCCGAGCCGGAACGCGCAGAACCCGCTCCGCGGGAAATTGAGACTTTCGTCCCCGTGCTGATCCGTCAGATGGGACTGCAATTCGGCATCGGCGTGACCTCCTCGCCCTTCGGCGGCATTCCGTTCGGCGCGGCAGCGCTGACATGGCGGAAGACCGTATTCCTCGAAGCATCCCTCGGGTACACGTTCTGGGACCGGGACTACACGGTCGGAACCACTACTCTGAATACGCGTCGCCGCATTTCCGGAGCGCGGCTCATCGTCTTTCCAATCGAATCGCTGCCGGTCGGCGTAGTCGGCGGATGGAGCCGAGTTGAGCAAATTTCACAGAGCTATTATCAATATGTTCGCCTGTCGGAAGGCCTGGAGCTTGGCCTTCGGGCCACCCCGCTGCCGTTCGCATCGGTGACCGCCATCTATAACCCGTCGATGCACCGCCGGGCGGCGGAGAACCGGGCCGACGCCAAAAACGGGCAATTTGAAATCTCCTTAATGCTCCACAAGACGTTCGGAGGTGAACGATGAACGGCACCGCCCGCTTTCTGATAATCGGCTTTGTCCTGGCCGTCGTGTTTTCGCTCACCCAGTGCGCGGACCCGCTGGATATCACCAATCAGCCGGTTCAGCCGCACCCGTATCCGTCGGACACGACGTACGTGGTTGACACGATCTACGTCATCGACACGGTCACCCAGACGCACTTCGACACCACGCTGGTGATCGATACCGTCCTCCACACGGAAATCGACACGGTCATGATTGTCGATACCGTGACGCAAAATCATTATGACACCACCTACGTCGTCGATACCATCCATCACGGTCGAGTCGACACGCTGTTCATTATCGATACGGTCATTGTCACCAACCCGGATACGGTCTCGATCATTGATACGGTCTACCAGACCGACACCCTGACGGTGGTGGACACCGTTATTGTCACGAACGACACCACCCTGCAGATGTGCGGACGGATCGAATCGTGCCAGAAGGAGATCGTCTGGCTGCTCTTCAATCCGGCCGGAAACTACCAGTTGAGCTTCGCGGCCTATATCGAGAAAGACCAGCCGCCGCAGTCGCTCACGGTGCAGATCGGTGAAAGCGCCTATACGTGGAATACGGCCGACAGTACTACATTCACGCTGGACTCCTGGCTGGACAGTCGGGCTACGATTACGATCACGTCTCTGAAGCCGCCGGCGCGTGGCCACGCGGTGTATGTCTGTCTAAATATGACCCGCTATTAGGATCGTTCCTTTCCATTCATGCAGCACGCCGGACTGAGGCAATCGGTCCGGCGTTATAGTTTTTGCCCGACGAGCCGGGAACGCGGCGACGCGCTAATCGGTTTCATCAATACCTGCCGGGCAGAACTGACACAAGACACCAGAAACGTACAACAAGGAGTGCCATCATGGCGGAGAAGAAGATTATCGCGGTTGTCGGTGCGACCGGCGCGCAGGGAAGCGGCTTGGTTCGGGCAATTCTTAATGATCCAACGGGCGGTTTCGCAGTCCGTGCAATCACCCGCAACGTCAATTCCGACAAAGCGAAAGTGCTGGCGAAGCTCGGTGCTGAAGTGGTCGCGGCAGATATCGACGATGTCGAGTCGCTGAAGCGGGCGTTTCGCGGTGCGTACGGCGCCTATTGCGTGACTTTCTTCTGGGAGCATTTCTCTCCAGAGAAGGAGTTGGCTCACGCGAAGAACATGGCGGAGGCGGCCAAGGCGACCGGGCTCAAGCATGTCATCTGGTCCACGCTGGAAGATACGCGCAAGTTCGTACCGCTGAATGACAACCGGATGCCGACGCTGATGGGGACGTACAAAGTTCCGCATCTCGACGCGAAGGGAGAGGCCAACAGCTATTTCGCCAATCTGGGCGTGCCGACCACGAACCTGTTGACCTCGTTCTACTGGGACAATTTCATCACTTTCGGCATGGGACCGCAAAGGAGCCAGGACGGCACGCTGGAGATTACGTTCCCGATGGGGGATAAGAGACTGGCGGGAATTGTGGCCGAGGATATCGGCAAGTGCGCATACGCGATCTTCAAAGCCGGAAACAAGTACATTGGACAGACGGTTGGCATCGCGGGTGAGCATTTGACCGGAACACAGATCGCACAGGCGTTCTCGCGCGTGCTGGGCCAGACGGTGCGCTACAACGCCGTTGAACCGGAAGTGTATCGGAATCTCGGCTTCCAGGGCGCGGAGGATCTCGGCAACATGTTTCAGTTCAAGCGGGATTTCGAGGAACAGTATCTCGGGGCGCGCGATATCGGGTTCACGCGGTCGCTCAATCCGAGAGTTCAGACGCTTGAGACCTGGCTGAGTGCCAACAAGGCGCGCATCCCGCAGACACTGACACCGGTCAGAACCTGATGACATGGCCTTCGCGGGCCTCGTCCTTGTTCTTGCGAAATTGCGCCGGCGCCTGTTCCTTTCGGCACGGAAACCTGAAGCTGAGGGAGTGCGTGAATGAGTTCTTTTCGTGTCGGCAGGCCCGGCGCCGATGAGTACGCGCCGTATTACGACAAATACATCGCCCGCGTCCCGGATGGCGACATCCTCGTTACGCTCGCCAATCAACTGGATGCCACACTTGCGTTGATCCGAAGCCTCTCCGAGCAACAGGCGATGTTTGCCTATGCAGCGGGGAAGTGGAGTGTCAAGGAAGTGATCGGCCACGTGATTGATTGCGAGCGGGTGTTTGCATATCGCGCGCTTCGGATTGCCCGCGGTGATCAGACGCCGCTGGCATCGATTTCCGAAAACGATTTCGCCAAGCACGGCGGGCAAGCGGCCCGGTCGACCGCCGATCTGGCCGAGGAGTTCCAGCACCTTCGGGTTTCGTCTCTCGATCTGCTGCGCAGTTTCGACACCGCCGCGTGGGATCGACGCGGCACGGCCAGTAACAACCCGGTGAGTGTGCGGGCGCTGGCGTGGATCCTTGCAGGACACGAGCTGCATCATAGAACCATCATTCACGAGCGGTATTTGGTGTAACCAGGTGCCCTTCGATCACTTTCGGACTTCGGTCTTGGATGACAGGTCTGAAGCAGATCTGCCCTACATTTGGGTTTGGTGGGTTCGCCCAAAATATTAAGAAGTTGTGTCACAACGAACTGGTGGGTTCGCTCCGTCAAAAAAGGGGGACCCCATATTTAGGTCCGAAGCCCCCAACTCTTCTCCCTGCTTGTATTAAATACAATAGAACATATGGAGTACTCCTTTCATAAATGGGGGAGCGAGGGAATTTGATGGTGAATTAGCAGCGAAAATGTCAGGGGGGCGATGAATCGAGAAAACCCACAGCAGAGCTGATGGGTTACCGGTTTGCCGTTTTTCTCGCGCCTCACTTGCAGTAGCACTAATCCTGATCTGGATACCTACCTGTCAGTCGCTTACTCGCTTACCAGACCGATCTCTTGGTGACATCGGAAGGCGAGTCGCAAGTCCATGAAGGATGGTCCGTTCAGGCGCAGTGTGACCGCGCCCGGGTCAGGCACGACTCTTGCTGTTCGGTCGCATTGTACGGGTCCGACGCGGACGCAATGCGGTGCCGGAGCGAAATCCGGGAGAGTGAAAGGAGCGGAAATATGGGATACCGACAGACTTTGGTGGCGGCATCACTGGTGCTACTTACTATAAGCGGAGGTTGCAGCACGGTTGTGAAGACCTCATTGGAGGAAGCCCGCAAGCAGCCAAATCTGAAACTTCGAGCTGTCGAATGTGCGGTGGCAATTCGCGGCGCCGAGTTGAGAACGGGGGAGTTCATACCGTTCAACGCACCAACCGGTGACTACCGCCACGAAACACAGGAAATACTGGGGATCAATTCCTCCGGCGACTCAGTGATTATTCCTGTCAAGCAGACACGTTCCGTTCACGTGCGCTCGGTCAATCGCCTGGCTGCGGAAAATACCGTGATGCCGACGGACAAGTTTCTCCTGGCCTATTCAAGACATGCCAGCCGTGACAGTAGCTCAAGAAACTATCCGTTGCGGACTCGCATAGAATTCAAGGGACACAAAGGCCTGGTCGACACGTTGCGAGATAACGTGTCGGGCCTAACTAAGGACGGACACCCGGTGGACCTCGACTGCAAAGATGTCTTTCGAGTCGAATACAAACGCTTCAGTCTCAGCAAGACTCTTGTCAGTGGTGCCGTGTTTATAGGGATGACGGTAGCCTGGGCTGCCTGGCTCCAGAATTCTTTCAACCACGCGGATTGGACGCATGAGGATGATGAAAATAGTTGGTGATCACTCCAACCTATTACAATCACCTGACTCGTTCATAGTACGTGAACAGCATCTCGCCGGATTTGGTTTCCGTGTAGGACGTGTAATCGGAGAATTGCTGCACCGGCAGGCGGACAATTTTCAAACGGTATCGACTTCTGAATTCGTATATGCGGGTAATTTCGTATTCGGATAGCGTGCGAGCGTGAAAGATGTCGCTGCCGTTGGATGGTCCGGCAATGATATAGTCCGGTCGGCGGTTGAAGACATACTGGCCGTCGCCTTTCGCGTGCCCGGGGACGATCTGGTAAGGGAGCAGCATTGGCGTGGGATCGCGGTGGGCGATTGTCTTGTCATTCAGGCCAAGCATATCGAGGAACTGGAGATTGGGGGCAAAGTACGGCGTGGCTCCGGCGGAATTGAGCGCTACCAGACTTCCGGCCGGCCAGTTCGCACTGATATACTTGCCGACAATCTCGCCACAATAGGCGGCACCATCGGGACGCTCCGCTCCCTGAATCCCGCGCCCCGGGAAGGGAATCTGGGCGATGACGATAACAGCGATGACTGAAAACACGACTATTGCTCGAATGCCGCGCAGCAGCGGCTCAAGCGCTTTCGCGATGATGACGGCCATGAGCGGAATCACGGCGATCAGCGGCCGGTAAGCGAGCATGTGATCGCCGCCGATCGACATGACATACGCGATGAACGCGACAACGCATAATAGGAGATAGGTCAATTCAAGGTTCCAGTTGCGAGCGATGGCGCGGTAGATCAGCGCGAGCAGCAGGACGGGAAGTAACACTGGCTGAGTGATTGCGAAACCGATCAGATAACGGAAGCCCATATCAAGCCGGGTCCACGAAAAGACTCCTTTCGCATACCAGGTGTTCGGGAGAAGCTCGCGATAGTATGAGAAGCGCCAGATTTCGTGAGCACCAACAATCAGGAGGAAAGGTACAAGCAGAGCGATAAGTCGACTCCCGGCATTCTCACGGCGCCTTATCAAGTGTACGAGATAGAAGCAAGCAGCAATGACGAAGAACAACCCGCCATCGGGGCGAGTGAGAGTGGCCAGCCCCAACAGCAATCCCGCCATGACCGAAGTTCTCGGTTGACCCGAAATGGCATCAAGGGAAGTGAGAACGCCCACAGTGACAAGAAAGCTGAAGAGAACTGTTTCCAGCCCGCCGCACGACCAGATGATCATGCAATACGAGGTTCCGACCAGGACAGTCGGCAGCAGCCACGCGGGATCGTCAAGCTCAAAGGTCCGGGTATGCCGCCCTCGCCAAACAAGGTAGCTGAGAAGCGCTGCGAACGAGAGGATTCCGATGATCTCGGCGGCCAGCACCAGGTCGATTCCCAGCCATCCGAGAAGGCCGACCAGCACGACAAAAAGGAAGTTGGAATAGCCCTCCACGCGCTCACCGGGATTCCAGACGAGACCGTGGCCATCGAGAAGATTCCGGCAATAGCGAAGGGAAATATAGGTGTCATCGGTAAAGAAGCCGTGATAATGCCAAAACCCATATCCGCAGACAGTCAAGGCAATGAGAATGATTATAAGGAAGGCCACCCGTTGATATCGCATACGGCCGTATGATAGCCCGTTCCGGATACGACGGCAATAGGACTGTCGGAATCATTGGCCGCGGATAAGAAACGGCCGGTAGGCAGAGCCACCGGCCGCGTCGCGAGGGGTATGCTGACAAATGAAACTGCTTCTATTCCTTCATGCTCGGCTTAATCGGCTGAGGCGCGATGGTTTTCAATGACGGGTTGATGCCGGGTCGGTAGCGCGGCGACGCCGGAGCATCAGTCATTGTCCAGTTATTCGGATTGGAGGCATCGCCGCCGGTATAGGTCAGGCGCCAGAGCATTTCGATCTGGTAGTAACCGGAGAAGTCGGATGACCAGTAATCGACGAGGGAGTAGATATCCCAGACGGTGGAGGAGACCTGCGTGATGTCCATTTGCGACGGCGACAGGTGAAATACCCAGCCGTCGTTCTCACCCACCTGCTGCAAGAGGAAGTCGAGAATCAGAGGGTCGGACTGACTGATCATGGCATCGACCGCCAGTTGCTGACTCGGGGTGCACTGGGTTTTGAGGACGGTGTCGTGGACGACGCTGGTAACCCGCACGGTATCGTAGACGGTGTTGATGACGCGTATTGTGTCGTGAATCACGCTGACGATTCGCAGGGTATCGGTTATGCGTATGGTATCACGTGTATTGACGACGACCGAATCGGAGTGGAACACCGTATCCCGGACGATGATCGTGTCCGGCGGGGACTGGATATACTGGATGTCATGGACGTATTCCGTGGACTCGACCACCCGCTCCTTGTTGCATCCGGCTGCCGAGAGAGTCAGGATAATCGCTGTCCATAGGAGAATCATGCCTGCGAATCGTGTCAGTGTCATACCGTAACCCTCGATGTCAAAGCGTTTTTCATCGGGGACCTACAGCGCAAGGCGCAGGCCAAGAATCAGACAATCGCGTGAATACGTTAACTGTATGTGTGACACAAGGGTGAAGGCGCTGCGGCGCTCGCGAAGAGGCATTTGCAGGCAGTCCGTGCGCACGGTCCTGCCTATTGTCATGTGGAAAGCGGAATCTCGGCTAAAGTGGATGGAAGGCGAGCTCGGGCGTCTGTGCAAAATTGGAACAGTGACGCAAGTTGTCCGGCAGCTTTCAATTGCCCGATGCGCTGCTATCCGGCATTCGCCTGAGAATCTCCGACACCACCGCGGCAGAGTTTCCTGCCGCGATTCTGAAAAACTGACTCAACTCCGCCTCGGCGGTCGATGACCCGGACCCGCCGGCCAGATCAGAGGTCGAGCGAAGAATGATGACATTGACATTGTTGGCGAGGCAGACCTGCGCGACAGCGGCAGACTCCATGTCAACCACTCTGGCGTCCAGTTGATGCGCGAGCCAGTCCCGCTTTTCCCTGCTGTCGATGAAGGTGTTGCCGGACGCGCCCACGCCGCCGACTATCACTTTCGGTCTTCGCGAGCCGACTGAATCAAGTCGCAGCGTGCCCTGGCTGCAATCCTTCGCCAACGCGAGCAGGATCGAGTCGACCGGAAACTCCGACAAGGGCGTAACACTGTCTCTGCGCGGATCGTACACGCCGATGTCTTCCCGCTTGAAACCGTCGGCACCGATATAGCCGAAATCATGCTGTACCCAGGACGAGGCCGCCACGATGTCACCGATATGAACGGAACTGTCTATCGCTCCGGCAATGCCGGTGAAGATGACGGCGGTCGGGTGGAATTGATCAATTAACCGCTGGGTGGTCATCGCGGCATTGGTCATCCCGATTCCGGACTCGGCCAACACCGCGGGTCTGCCTGAGACGATGCCGGATCGCACCGCACGACCGAGTACTGTGTCGGTCTGCCCGATTGTCATGTGGGCGGCGATGGCGTCACCCTCGGCATCGAAGGCGTACAACAGCAGGTACGGCGAATCGGCAGCCGCCGAGGTAAGCCCGGCCGCCAAGACAATCAACGCGGCAATAATGCCGCATACCGGCGGTGTTCCGCGCAAGCGCCTATTCAACCTGCTGGGCCAGATAATTCTGGACACCCATCTGCTTGATCTGGTCGAGCTGGGCCTCGAGCCAGTCGATATGGTCCTCTTCGTCCTTCAAGATAGACTCGAGCAGTTCGCGGGTGGTGTTATCGTGGAGATCGGCCGCCTGACGAACCGCGGCGTTGTACGACTTGACCGCGCCGGCTTCGGCAGCATGATCGCTTTTGAACTGCGATTCCACGTCCGCTCCGATGTGAATTGCATTCAGCGTGCCGACTTCGGGTTTTCCCTCGAGAAACAGAATACGGGCAATCAGCTTCTCGGCGTGCTTCATTTCCTCGACGGCCCGTTTCTCAATTTTGCCGTGAAGGCGCTGATAGCCCCAGTTGTCGCACATTTCGGAATGCACCATGTACTGATTGATCGCGGTCAGTTCATCGGCAAGAAGAATGTTGAGCGTACTGACGATCTTTTCATTTCCCTGCATCGAAGACATCCTTTCCGGGCCGGCAATCCCGGCCACATGTCCGCTGGTCTATTTCGTTTTATGGAGTAGTATATCGCCGCGGGGGCAGGCGTGTCAAGAAGGTCCGTGCGGGCAGACCGCGGGGTACGGCCGGGTTCGTCTGCCGACAACAATTCTCTTGAACCTGCGTACGCCGGCGGCTACCTTGGACGCAAATCGCAACTGGAGATTCCTATGGGACAAAATCCAAGATCCGCCGGACGGCGGCACCATGAACACAGTAATTTTCGCTCGCGAGTACGTACCGGCTCCGAAGATGATCTCCTGACACTCCTCGGGAAGCTGTCGGAGCCGGCGTTTCTTCTGGTACTCGATGAGGTACAAGACCCGCATAATCTCGGAGCGTGTCTCCGCTCTGCTGCCGCTGCGGGGGTTCACGCCGTGGTGGTGCCGAAAGACAGGTCGGTCTCGCTGACGGACACGGTGCGCAGAATCGCCTGTGGCGCCGCGGACCACGTGCCGTTTCACCAGGTCACCAATCTGGCGCGTACGCTGGACCAGCTTCGGAAGCTGGGGATCTGGATTGCGGGGGCTTCGGGAAGCGCTTCGAACTCCATTTTTGAAGCCAACTTCACCGGGCCGCTGGCCCTGGTCATGGGATCGGAGGGCTCCGGGCTTCGGCGACTCACCGCCGAGAAGTGTGACCTGCTGGTGCGCATTCCTATGACCGATCGAGTCGAGAGCTTGAATGTCTCTGTCGCCGCCGGCATATGTCTCTTCGAGGCGGTACGGCAGCGAAGTCGGAAACCATAGGGGGCAGGCCTGGAACTTTCACCCGCGAGGTCTGTTAGATGGGCGATACAACGGACAGATGAGAGAGTTCAAATAGGAGGAGTCAAGCGATGAAGAAATTGGCGTCAACGATCGTGGGAGTAGCGGCATTAGCCGGTGTCAGCCAGGCGGAAGTGTGGAATGTCGACCCGGCCCATACGTCGATCGGATTCACGGTGAGGCATCTGGTGGTGACCAAAGTGCGTGGGCAGTTCACCGATTTTGCCGGCGAAATCAATTGGGACGGCAAAGACCTGACCAAGGGATCGGTGAACTTTACGGTTCAGGCCAAGTCGATCAACACAGATATTCCGAAGCGGGACGACCACCTGCGCAGCGCGGATTTTCTGGCGGTCGACAGCTTTCCGACCCTGACATTCAAATCGACCAAGATTGTTCCCGGCTCGGGCGACAACTTCAAAATGACTGGGGATCTCACCATCCGGGGTGTGACAAAAGAAGTGACGTTCGACTGCACCAACAACGGGACCGTGAGCGCGTTCGGCGGGACCAGGGCGGGGTTCTCGGCGACTGCGACCATCAATCGCCAGGATTTCGGCGTGAGTTGGAGCAAGGCCCTGGACAACGGCGGACTGGTTGCGGGCAACGACGTGAATCTGGATATTGAGGTGGAAGCCGTTAAGGCCCAGTAAGTGAATAAGTTAGGGGATTGCAAGGGCCTGCCCATTGGGCGGGCCTTTCTTGTATTCAGTCGAATCCCATGAGCGGCGCTCCCGGTGTATCCTCTTATGGAAAAGAGGTTTGACAAAATGGGGAAGTCGCGATATTATGCGAGCTTCCGTGCTTTGGCATGGGCGTATTTTACCAGTCCACAGTGGACCATTGACCTGAGATGGAGGTTGTTCGGTGAAGGAATTTGCGTCTGATAGAGTTCGAAATGTCTGTTTAGCCGGTCAAAGAGGATGCGGCAAGACCAGCTTGGCCGATTCGATCGCGTTTGCGGTCGGCCTCAATAACCGGATCGGCCGTGTCGATGACGGCACGTCGCTACTGGACTACACCGAATCGGAGATTTCACGCAAGACCTCGATCTCGCTCAAACTGCTGGCGTTCCAGTCCGGCGACACGAAGATCAACCTGCTCGACTGCCCCGGCCACACCGATTTCACCGGTGAACTGCTCTCCGCGGTCAAGGTCTGCGAGACGGTAGGGGTACTGATTGATGCCGCGGCCGGCGTGGAAATCGGTACGCGCCTGCAGTGGCGGGCGATGCCTGATTCAGGACTGGCGCGGTTCTTCTTTGTCAACAAGATGGACAAAGAGAATGTGAAATGGAAAGCGGCGCTGGATTCGATTCGCAACGCGTTCGGCAATCATTGCGTGGCCATCCAGATTCCGATCGGCGATGCCGACAAGTTCGGCGGCATAGTCGACCTGCTGAAGATGAAGGCGTACAGTTTCGACAAGGACGGCAAGCGCGCTGATATCGATATCCCCGCCGATCTGAAAGCTGAGGCGCAGGCGCAGCGCGACGCTCTGCTCGAAGTGGCGGCTGAATCCGATGACGCTTTGCTGGAGAAGTTCTTCGCCGAAGGGACACTGTCGGAGGCGGATATGATGAGCGGGCTTCGATCCGGTATCGCGAACGGTAAGCTGTTCCCGGTGCTGTTCGGTTCGATGAGCCGCAATATCGGCGCCAAGCTGCTTCTCGATTTCATGGCCGATTACCTGCCGTCGCCGGCACAGATGCCGCCCGCGAAAGTGCAGAAATCGGGGTCCGAAAACCTGCTTGATCTCCCGTGCAACGCGGCAGGCAAGACGGTCGTGTATGTGTTCAAGACAGTCTCCGAAGGACATCTCGGCGAAATGTCCTTCTTTAAGGTCTACTCCGGCACAGTCCGCAACGGCATGGATCTGCAGAATCAGCAGACATCGTCATCGGAACGTGTTTCCCACGTCTACACCTTTCAGGGGAAGAACCGTGTCGATCTGGATTCGGCGGCCGCCGGCGATATCGGCGCGCTGGTGAAACTCAAAGATACACACTCCGGCAATACGCTTGCTGAGAAGGATTTTTCGGTAACCGTGCCGCCCGTGCAGTTCCCCAACCCGGTCATGGATGTCGCGGTCAAGGCGAAAGCCAAAGGGGAAGAGGAAAAGATCGGCACCGGCCTGAACAAGCTGTTTGAGGAGGACCCGACCTTCAAGATCGTGCTGGACCCGGCGCTCAAGCAGCTCGTGCTGTACGCCCAGGGTTCGACGCATATCGAAGTCCTGATCGAGAAGCTCAAGAAGCGGTTCGGCGTCGATGCCGAACTGGTCAAGCCGAAAATCCCGTATCGCGAGACGGTGCGCGGGAAGACCGAAAAGCAGTACAAGCATAAGAAACAGTCGGGCGGACGCGGCCAGTACGGCGACGTATATATCCGCATCGAGCCGAACGTACGCGGAGGCGGCTTTGAATTCATCGACGAGATCACGGGCGGCGTCATTCCCGGCAAGTACATCCCGGCCGTTGAAAAGGGTATTGTCGAGCAGATGCAGCATGGCGGACTCGCCGGCGCTCCGGTAGTCGATGTCAAAGTGGCGCTTTACTTCGGCTCGTACCACGATGTCGATTCGTCCGATATGGCGTTCAAAATCGCCGGCCTCATGGCGTTCAAAGAGGGGTTTATGGATTGCCGCCCGGTTCTTCTCGAACCGATTTTCAATGTCGAGGTTCTCGTCCCGAACGAATTCACCGGGGATGTCATGGGTGACCTGTCGTCGCGCCGGGGCAAGGTCTCCGGAATGGACCCGGACGGCCCCAACCAGCGGATCCGGGCGACCGTGCCGCAAGCGGAGCTGTACCAGTATTCGGTCGATCTCCGATCGATGACGCAAGGGCAGGGGATCTACTCGGTGGCGTTCTCGCACTATGAAGAAGTGCCTCACGAGACGGCGCAGAAGATCATTGCCGAGGCCAAGCAGGAGAAAGAGGCGGAAGGGTAGACGAACCGCAGATTTTCAACTCGCGTTGACACCAGGCGGGCTCGATTCGGGCCCGCCGTTGCTTTTTCCACGACATCACTTTATGCCAACGATACCGGGATTTCTTCTTGACACCTATACATTTGGGCAGTAGGTTGTCGATAGGTGCTGAATGGAGGAACCCGCAGCAGAGATGCGGGGTACCGAAGCGAGCAAAGCCAGAATATGAGGATATGTTGAAAGAGTCGTTGACCGACAAGCAGCGCAAAGTGCTGGAGTTCATCGAGCGCGGAATCACCGAACGCGGTCACTGTCCGACGATTCGGGAGATCGGCGGCTTCTTCGGCATCTCTTCGACAAACGGCGTCCGCACACATCTCACCGCATTGATCAAGAAGGGTTACCTAAAGAAAGAGCAGTTCATTTCGCGCGGGCTGGAACTGGCGCGCCCGCTGGCGGGGCCGGTGGGACGCCTGCCGCTGGTCGGCTCTGTTCCTGCGGGATTACCGATCGATGCGGTGGAGAATGTCGAAGGGGAGATAGCGCTGGACCTGTCGTTTTTGCCCAAGGGAGATTCTTTCAGCTTGCGGGTGACCGGGGAATCGATGAAGAACGCCGGGATATTCGACGGCGATCTGGTGCTGGTGAAGAAGCAGCAGGTGGCCCAGAAGGGGGATATTGTCGTGGCGATTATCAACGGCGAAGCGACGGTGAAGCGATATATGCCGGAGGGTGACCGGGTGCGGTTGCAGCCGGAGAACGACGAGTTTGAACCGATCATTGTCAGCAGGAAGGCGCGGGAGTTCCGGATTGCGGGCAAGGTGGTGGGACTGTTGAGAAGGATGGGGTGATGAAGAGATCAACATTCGCTCTGTTACTCTCTATGATGACCTGCGGGTTGGTGATCGGATGCGATGAGGAGAAACCGGCCGAACCGACGGGGGATGAGAAGGCCTGGACTTTCAACAAGATTTCAGGGGATGGTCAGGATGTTCGCACGTACGATACGCTTGCCAGTCGGATGGTTGTCGAATTAATGGATGGTCTTGGCGAACCGGTGGTGAATGAGCAGCTTCGATGGGAGGTCCAGAGTGGCGCGGGGGAGGTCACGGCCAAACCGGTAGGGGGTGCATCGCCCGCTGAGGTCCTGATTCCTACCGATTTCAACGGCCGCGCGGCGCTTTCACTCCGCTGCTATGATACCGGCGCCATAGTAGTGACGGCGGTGGTGGTGGCGCGCCCGACATTGAGTGTTCAGTTCTCGGCGACCGGCATACAGCCCTGAGGTGACAAGGCGGAAGTCGTCCTGAGCGGAGAGAGGGGTGGGTTTTATCCACTACATTTCCAGTTGACAGGTGCCGATTAAGGGGTTAATTGGGGACCGGCGGCGTCTGTCGGACGCCCGTTTTGTTGAAGCCACAGTAGCTCAGCTGGTAGAGCAGCTGATTCGTAATCAGCAGGTCAGCGGTTCAATCCCGCTCTGTGGCTCTTCTTATGAATGCCTACCGGGCTCTCTGCGCGACCGGCTTCAACCACCACGCTACAACCAGGCCGACAATGGTCCACTTAACGATCGTTTCAACCGACATGATGACGGTATCACCCAGCGGATAGCCGCCTATGCCGTAATTCCCCATCTCGCTCGCCAGCGCGACGAATAGACCGAGGGAGGAGAAATACAGCAGGCGCCTGACATAACTCCTGAATATCCGGTCTCCGGAAAGAGACAGAAGAAACGCGGCCAGAAGTGTCGACAGCAGTCCCAGCAACATATTAGTGATGCTCTCCCGTCCGGCGGCCTCGTGGCCGAACCCGGAATACTGGACACTGAAGACAGGTTCATTCAGCACAAATCCCGATTCGGTAATCGGCGGATTGCAGATATACCGACCGGGCGCCGGGACATTTATCTTCAACGTCTCGTACACCTGCCGTTCGTTGGTAACTTGCTTCATGTCAAGAGTATGCCTGAGACCGAAAATACCGTTGACCACGAAGGTCCAGAGAGCAAGGACAATAAAGCCCAGCACACCGGCCACGATCACGCGCTTCATCATAATTATTTACCTCTCTGAAAGGTTTGAGATACGCACGCTAAAGACGAACCGGCCACAGGACAGTCGCTGGCGCGAGCGGTCGGAAGTCGGGCTCATCCGGGTCGCGCCGGTCGAACCCGATCGGTGATGAAGCTTAGAAGATGCTCAGTATATCCGCTCGATCGTCCCGCTTACCTGGACCATCTTCGGTTCAAAATCCTGCCGTTTACGTCCGAACGTGAATCCGAGCTGCTCATACAACGTTACCTGATTCATGTCCACATACCGCTGCTGAATCGCCTCTTTGATCGGCATGTAGTGAATCTTGCCGTGGTGGAAGCCGGTGACGGTCACGCTGGTGACCCCGGACAGCAACAGGGTGACCGCGCAGGCCCCTGCTTCCATGCCGAAGTTGGCGTCATACGCCGAACTGATACCGGAGCGAACGAGATGAGAGGGCGTTATCACGCGGACTTCGGGAATGGCATTCAGCCCTTCGACATACATTCCTTGATCGAGCATGAACGATTTGATCTCCGGATCGTTGTTGAGCTGTTTGGTAATCTCCTGTGAAACGAACTTACCGGCGCCGGCCAGTTTCTTGTGACCGAACGAGTCGAGCCCGGCGGCATCGTCGTACATTTCTTTGCCTGAAGCGTCCTTCAAGCCCTCGGCCACAACGATCGTATAGGTACCGGCTTTGATATCGCTTTCGACAATTCGCTTCATGTATACTTTCTTGAGATGGCGATACAGTTCGCCGAAATCGACCGGTATTTCAGGGATGAGAATGGCGTCAGCTTCACCGGCAATGCCTCCCCGGAAGGCGGTGTGCCCGGCATAGCGGCCGAAGACTTCGACCACCATCACGCGGTTGTGCGTACGGCCGGTGGTCTTGAGGTCGCGAACGAACTCGGCTATCCGGTTAATGGTCGAATCGCCGCCGACACTGTACGGCATGAGATCCAGGTCCATCGTCTTGGGCGCGTGCACGCATTTGATTCCCTCGTTGGCCAGATCGAGTATTACCGAACCGGTGTCATCGCCGCCGCTAATGATGAGCCCTCCGATCCCAAACTTGGTCAGACCGTCGCGAATCCGCTGGTATTTGTTCTCGTCTTTGATTTTGCCGATTTTGACGCGAGAATGTCCGGCCTCGGAGCCGGCCAGCCCGATGCTGAACGTGTCCAGGCGAGAGGGGGTCAATTCAACCAGCTTCTCCATGCTGACCAGGTTGTACAGCCCGGCATAACCGTTGGGGATGGCAAAGGTCTTCACCTCCCGCCGGGTGGCCATTTGCGACGCTCCTTTGACTACGGCATTCAAACCGCCGCAGTCGCCGCCGCTGGTAATGATTCCGATCCGTTGTATGTCGGACATTCGGTCCTCCGTCGCATTGTGTCAAAGTTCACAGGCCGAGAAGGGGGGGCCAACTAGAGACCGTCACACGGGACAACCCGTCTCGGCGAAAGCTCCAAGTATATAGGTAGTTGCGTAAGGAGTCAACGATGTCTCGCGGGGGCGGAGGGGATGCGGTTACGCTCGCGGACGGACCTGCGGTTCCACGGATTGAATCTTGATGCACGGCACGGTGCCGCTCGGAACGAAACTGAAGTTCACACGATCGAGTACGTGCAGCGGCTGCAAGCGCTGCGGCGCCACGAAGCGCGAATGAAAACGGAGCTGCTCATCGACCTCAAGATACAACTCATCTTCTTTAATGCCTATAATCTTTCCCTGCATACGTCGCCTTTTCTCCAAAGAGTCGTTCACGCGATGGACTCAGTTGGGACCCGCGCTAAGACGGATTCCAAACTCCATCCGACTGGTGACAGGCGTTGGTAAATCGTGATGTCTTCGGTGAACTTTTGGCCGCTCGATAGCGACCTTAGTCCTATCATATACAAACTCGCAGAATCTGTCAAGCGGCCAGGCGCTCAAAAGGCGGGAGAGCCGTGACCGCGCGTCACTTTTGGGATAGCGAATTCGGGCACCTTTTGATCGGAGGAGCGTTTCATAACGCGAGATCATATGATCTGCAATGTCACGGATCGAGGAGGGGCAAGTGGTCACTTCGGCGCACTGCCCGTAACTATCGACAAGACAGGCGGATAAGGGCATGCTGAACGGAGAGCTGCCGAGAAGGTGTGCTCGGCTGATCCATAACTTTGTGAATATCGGTCCAAACGGTATTAAATCGGTTGCGTTTTTGTGGACTTGGTCTATTTTTGCCGATCAAAACTTGGAACGCCTTTGTTTGGAGTATTAAGATAACGGATATGTGGTGGAAGTTGTTGCTGTTGCTGGGGATGTCGGTCGTGATCGTGGTCAGTTTTACCACGCCGGCGCCGCAACAGACGATCGGAGAGCCGAGCCGTATTTTCTATTATCATATTCCGCAGGCGTGGATTTGTGTCCTGGCATTCGCGATGGCGATGCTCTATTCCATTCAGTATCTCCGCACCAAGAAGCAGATTTACGATGACCGCGCCGCTACGGCGGCGTCTTTGGGGCTGGTGTTTTGCATCCTGGCGACTCTGACCGGCTCGATATTCGCGAAAGTGACGTGGGGTTCGTTCTGGAACTGGGACCCGCGCGAAACCTCGATATTTATCCTGCTGCTCATCTACGGTGCGTACTTCGCGCTGAGAGGGGCGGTCGAATCCGAGGAGCGGCGGGCCGCGCTGTCGGCGGTGTATGCCATCTTTGCCTTTGTGACCGTGCCGTTTTTGATCTTTGTCGTACCGCGAGTGGTACCGTCGCTGCATCCGGCAGATTCGGTCATTGACAAGAATATGAAATTTACGATGGGGCCGCAGGTGCGGCTGATATTCTTTTCATCGCTGATACTTTTCACCGTGCTCTTTTTGTGGATGTTCGGGCTGGCCAACCGGGTACAAGCATTGGTACGGCGGCACGAAGAAAGGGATTGATGGACGGTAATTATATTGTACTTGGCGTGACGCTCGCTATCTGGATCGGGCTGTTCATTTTTCTGTTCCGTCTGGATAAGCGGGTCAGCAAGCTGGAGAAAAAGAGTTAGTCATGCGCATTAAATACATCATTGGCGGACTGATTATCGCCGTCTTCATTATCTGGGGCGCGTCGGCCTTCCTCAAGACCACCATTCAGTACGTTTCGCTGGATGAGGCGTCCAAAAGCCAGCGCATCGTTCAGGTGCTCGGCAAAATCGACTTTTCCAAAGTGAATTACAATACGGCGAAAGGACGGCTGGAATTCGCCGTCTACGACGCCCAGACTCCCGACTCGCTGAGCGCGCCGCGAATGCCCGTGTATTTTTACGGCGTCGTGCCGGGCAATTTTGACCAGGCAACATCGGTGGTCCTGAAAGGGAAGTCCAGCGACGGCGTCTTTGTTGCCGATCAGATGCTGGTGAAGTGCCCGTCGAAGTATCAGGGCACCGGAGGGGAATACCAGGATATGAAGAAACACGATGAGGCAAATGCCCGGAAGTCGGGCGTCTGAGCATGGCCCCGAATCTTCCCGGCGATCTGCTCATCTTTCTGGCGCTTGGCTTCAATGCGGTAGCGGGCGTCGCCTATCTGCTGCTGGCGCGCGGTCGGCAATCATTTGATAATCTGGCACGCTCCGCCTACCACCTGTTTACGATCATGACCGGGCTGGCGGTCACGTATCTGTTCTTCCTGTTTTTCAGCCACAATTACGCCATCAAGTATGTGTACGAATATTCGGAGCGGGCACAGTCTAGCTTCTACATTCTGTCCGCCTTCTGGGGCGGTCAGGAAGGGACCTACCTTCTCTGGCTGTTCTTCAACGCGCTGTTCGGCTATGTGATCATCAAGCGCGGCGGCCTGTATCGGAACTACGGCATGGCCGTGCTGAGCTTGGTGAACCTGTTTTTCCTGGCTATTCTCGTGAAGCTATCGCCGTTTGCACTGTTGCCGGCTCCGGCGCCGGATGGCCTGGGTCTGAATCCTCTTCTGCGCGACCCGTGGATGGTGGTTCATCCGCCGGTGATTTTCATCGGCTATGCCATGGCGGCCATTCCCTTTGCGTTCGCGATGGCCGCTCTCATCCGGAATGATTTTTCGAGTTGGCTGCGGCGCTCGTTCCCGTGGGTGGTAATCACCATGCTGATGCTGGCGGCCGGGAATATTCTCGGTGGATTCTGGGCCTACAAGACGCTCGGCTGGGGCGGCTTCTGGGCGTGGGATCCGGTCGAGAACTCCTCGTTCATACCCTGGGTCATGTCACTGGCACTCGTACACGGCCTCATTATCGAGCGGCGATCCGGCGCGCTACGGCGTGTCAATCTCATGCTCGCATCGTTCGTATTTCTGCTGGTAGTGTACGGTACATTTCTCACGCGCAGCGGTGTGCTGGCGGATTTCTCGGTACACAGCTTCACTGATCTGGGGATTAACAATCTGCTGATCGCGTTCATGCTGGTGTCGCTGGTGCTGACGGTAGTGATGGTGGCACTCCGATGGCGCTCGGTACCGACGGCGCCGCTCCATTACAACTATTTCGGCCGTGAGTTTACGCTGTTCGCCGGGCTCGTGGTGCTGTCGATCTTTGGCCTGATCGTCTTGTTCTGGACCTCGTTGCCGCTGCTTACCAAGGCAGTCGGAGCGGAGCCACGCGCGGCCGATGTCGCGACCTATAACCAATTTGCCATACCGTTCGTGATACTGATGGCTTTTTTGCTGACCGTCTCCCCAATGGTGCAGTTTGTCGAATACCAGGTTCCGAATCTTTGGAGGAAACTGGCTGCGGTGCTGGCCGGCGCCATTGTTCTGGCGCTCGGGGTGTTCTTCCTTGCCCTCCATACAACTATCGAGTTTGCCGTGTTGCTGGCTGCGGTTCTGGCGGGAATCACTGTCTACCTTTTCAAGCCCGATCTCGTACGTCAGCTGATCCCGGCCCTGGTGGTCTTTGTGCTGACGATAGTGGTCAGCTTGCTCGTGGGAGTTCGCGATTACCTGTTCCTGCTCTTCTTTGCCACCGCGCTCATGGCCGCCACTTCGAATATCATCTCGCTGCTGGGTTATTTACCGAATCGATGGAAGCTGATGGGCGGGCAGCTGACACACTTCGGATTCGGCATCATGGTCGTGGGGATTCTTGCTTCGTCCGCCTTTACGACAAGCGACAAGCTGATTATTCCCAAAGGGGAGTCGCGCGAGGGGTACGGTTTGTCGGTTGCGTACAACGGCATGGCCAACGATTTCCGCCATCCCAACAACGAACTGCTGTTGCAGGTGGCGCACGGCCGAGACACGACACAGGCGCGCCCGCAGCTATACTACTCGGAGCGTATGCAGGGAACAATGCGCAAGCCGTACATACGGCGCACGCCGCTGATGGACTACTACATGGCTCCAGAGCAAATCAAGGAAGGGGATGAGGGATCGGGGATTACGCTCGTCAAAGGAGAGAGCCAGAAGATAGGCAATTTCGAACTGACTTTCCGGGATTACGACATGGGAAGCCACGGCGACACCTCGCAGACCAGCCGGTTTCGCGTCGGGGCGAAGATCGATGTCGTAGCCAACGGGATCTCGAGTTCCATTGAACCGGCAATCGAGCAGGAAATCGACAAGGACGGCAAAGCCACCAATATTGCGTCTCCAGCCATGATTTCCAGCGGGGGCAAGACCTATTTTGCGGAGTTGATCCGCGTGCTGGCCGACCAGAAAGCCGTGGTGCTGAATATTCCCGGCCTAACCGATGTGGCCACTCCGGAGACGCTGGTGCTGGACATATCCAGGAAGCCCCTGATAAACTTCGTCTGGGGCGGGGCCATTCTCACGCTGATCGGCTCCATCATCACGTTCATTCGGCGACGGGAGGAGTCTGTCGTCGAACCGGCATCGGATTAGAAGAAACCTCGGCCGGGGGTCCTGAGGGGATTCTCGGCCAATTCGTTATCCCGTAACACAGTAAGAATCAGGGTAACAAGGTCTATTTCAGTCTTGACAAACAGGACAGTTTGTTATTATTTTCACAAATAGGACGATATTTGTCTTGATGCTGTCAGGCATTGACCTGCCTGAACCTTCACGGATGCAGGGTCTCGGCTAAGGGTCGGCTCGACGGGAAACAGGACAATGCGCATTGAAAGAGCAAGAGAGGTTTTGTGAAGATGAAGACATTGTTGACGGTGCTGGCGGTCGCACTACTGGTGGCCGGCAGCGCCCGGTCACAAGATGACAACGCCACGTGTCTCGGCTGTCACAGCGAGGCCGGCTTGATGGGCGAGAACCGTCACGGGCAGGAGATTTCCATGACCGTGGTCCAGGCGTCCCTGGATTCATCGGTGCATCAGGGGATGGCCTGCATTGACTGCCACGCTGATCTGGCCGGAACGAAGGACTATCCCCACAAGGAGACCGTCAATCACGTTGAGTGCGGCACCTGTCACTCGGATATCGATGCTGTATACAAGACATCGGCTCACGGCACGGCGTCGCGGGACAATCCGAATGCGCCAACCTGCGCTTCGTGCCACGGAACGCACAACATACTGTCGGCGAAGAATCCGCTGGCAATGACGTCGAGCAAGAACCTGCCGATCACCTGCTCATCGTGTCACTCCAAACTGGCGCTGAAGGTTGATCCGGACATACGCATCGCGGACTCCTATGATCGCTATATGCGGGGAATTCATGCGGAAGGGATATCAAAGGGGATCGGCTCGGCGGCGACGTGCAACGATTGTCACGGTATGCACGATCTGCGGAAGGCCTCCGATCCGAAATCGCTGGTCAATAAAATGAATATCCCGACGACCTGCGCGAAATGTCATAACGATATCTACATTCAGTACAGCCGCGGCATTCACGGCAAGGCGCTGGCGGCGGGTATTCTGGACGCGCCCAATTGCACGGATTGCCACGGCGAGCACGAGATTCTGGAAATCAGCAATCCGAATTCGCCCGTGAACTCCTCGAATATTTCGGATTACGTGTGTTCCAAGTGCCATAATGATCCCCGGATCGTGGAGAAGTACGGTATCGCGAAGGGGAAGTTCTCCTCCTACCAGGATTCATACCATGGTCTGGCGGTACGGGGTGGCTCGGTCAAGGCGGCCAACTGCGCATCGTGTCACATGGCCCACGAGATTCTTCCGGCCAGCAACCCGGCGTCGTCGATCAACAAGGCCAATCTGACCGCGACCTGCCAGAAGTGCCATCCCAAGGCGACGGAGGCGTTTGCCACCAGCTATTCGCATAACACGGCGGAGGCGGAGTTCAGTCGGCTGGACACCTGGGTGAAGAACATTTACATCGTGGCTATCATTCTGATCATCGGCGGCATGATCGCACACAATCTGATCATCTTTGGGCGGTATGTCGTCGAAAAGCACCGTTCTAACAAGGCACAACCGACAGTCGAGCGGTTCACGGCCGGGATGGTATTCCAGCACATGGTGCTCACCATCGCGTTTATTACCCTGGTGGTGACGGGGTTTGCGCTGAAATATCCGGATGCCTGGTGGGTCAAGGTGCTGAATGTGCTCGGGATATATGAGGACACCCGAGGCATCATCCATCGCATTGCGGCGGTGTTCCTGCTGTATATTTCGCTGCACCACGCAATCTTCCTGCTGTTCACCCGTCGCGGGAAACTTGAGTTCAAGGCCCTCATGCCGGTGAAAGCGGATATCACCAATTTGAAGCAGAATCTTCTCTTCTTCCTCGGGAAATCCAAAGAGCAGCCGCGCTTTGACGAGTACGACTACACTGAGAAAGGCGAGTACTGGGCACTGGTGTGGGGTACGTTCGTTATGGCCCTGACCGGATTCATCCTCTGGTTCCCGACGTTCTTCACCAGTTTCATGCCGCCATGGGTGGTAAAGATCGCCGAGACGGTGCACCTGTACGAGGCCTGGCTGGCGACGCTGGCGATCGCCGTGTTCCACTTCTTCTTTGTGATCTTCCATCCGGACCAGTACCCAATGTCACTGACCTGGATCACGGGCAAGATGACGGTGGACTCGTGCAAACACCATCACCCGGTGTGGTACGAGAGAATTACCGGCAAGAAGGCGGACGCCGAGGACGAGACGCATCCGAAACAGGAGCAGGCGACAAAGCATTAGCGGCCGGCAGTTCTGCTCAGATTTATTGGGGTCGGACCTGCGGTTCGGCCCCTTTCTCATGGGCAATATCGGTCCGGTTATCCGCTGAAACCGCTGCCGCGTATATGCATATAAGACCGGAAGATTCGGCGGTCCTCTGATATTGACAGAGTCCGCGGACCACAATAACTTTTCCGGTTTTAGTCGGCAGCACCTGTCGGCGAAGCCGGAGACTGACGGTAGCGAAGTGACACGGGCAATCAGTGTTTCATTGGAGGAGAATAAGGGAAGATGATGGATGACTCCCCTCGCATTATGATCGAGGCGCGCGGGCTGAGTATGTACTACGGCTCGTTTGTCGCCATTTCCGATATTTCATTCACAATACCACGGGGTCAGATCGTGGCGTTCCTCGGCCCGAACGGCGCGGGGAAGACCACGACCATGAAGATTCTCAGCGGCTTCCTGACGCCCAGTCAGGGCGACGCCTGGGTAGCGGGGTATGACCTCAAGACGCAGCGGCACGAAGCTGCCCGCACGCTCGGGTACCTCCCCGAAAACGGACCGCTGTATGACAACCTGACGCCGCGAGAACTGCTGGAATTTTTCGGACGGGCGCGCGGCCTTGACGGCGGGTCACTCGGCAAGCGCATCGACGCCATGGTGACGCAGACCGCCATAAGTTCCGTACTCGACAAGCCGATCGGCAAGCTGTCACGCGGGTTTCGTCAGCGGGTGGGGATGGCGCAGGCGCTGCTGCACGACCCGGATGTGCTGATTATGGATGAGCCGACGGCAGGTCTTGATCCCAATCAGATTCGGGATTTTCGCGATCGCATTGTGGAACTGGGCAAGACCAAGACGATTCTGATTTCCACGCACATCTTGCAGGAAGTTCACGCGGTGGCACAGCGCGTACTGCTGGTGCACGAAGGAAAGCTGGTTTTTGACGGTCGGGCCTCCGAATTGGAGAAGGAGAGCACACTGGAGCAGACGTTTTANCGCCTGACCAACTTTGGCCAGCNGCAGGCATCCGGCGCGGCCGAGGGNGGTGTGCTATGAAACTGCGGTTGAACCGTGCGTTTATCTGGACTCTTGCGCGACGGGATTTTCTCTCGTATTTCAGCAGCCCGACCGGATATGTCTTCATCACGCTGTTTATTCTCCTGAGCGCCGCAGCGGCCTTCTGGCAGGAGCGGTTTTTCGCCGACAACCTGGCCAACCTCGACCAGCTCAACCGGCTGTTCGGGTATGTCCTGCTGTTCTTCATCCCCGCTCTCACGATGAACAGTTGGGCGGAAGAGCGGCGGCGCGGGACTGACGAACTGCTGCTGACACTTCCGGCGACAGACCTCGAAATTGTGCTCGGGAAGTATCTCGGCGTGCTGGGCATCTATACCGCGTCGCTCATCCTGTCGCTGAGCCATGTGGTGGTGCTGGAATGGCTGGGGCGCCCCGATCTCGGTCTCATGTTCGGTAACTATGTCGGGTACTGGCTGTTCGGGGCGGCGCTAATCGCGCTCGGGATGCTGGCGTCACTTCTGACGTCGAATCTGACGGTCGGTTTCATACTCGGCTCGCTCTTTTGCTCGTTCTTCATCTTCATAGATTCGCCGGCCGTGGTGGTCAGCGACACCGTGCGAAATTGGTTCGGACCCCTGGGGGCGATGCGCTGGTTCCGGGATTTTGCCTCGGGGACTATCAGCTTTTCCGGTATCGTGTATTTCCTGTCGCTGACCGGGATCATGCTCTACTTGAACGTATTCCTGCTGGGGCGGCGACACTGGCCGCGTTCGACGGGCAGGAAGCCGTTTCTGACTCATCAGTTGGTCCGAATCGGGGCGGTGATTGCGGCGCTTGTCTGTCTGACGATCGTTGCGGGCCGGGCAGGTTTGCGGCTTGATGTCACAGCCGAGCAGATTCACAGCATTTCGAGCGAGACCCGGCAGGCGATTCGCAATCTGCCGAAGGATCGCCCGGTTCTGATTCAGGCCTATATCAGCCCCGAAGTGCCGCGCGCATATGTTGAACTTCGCTCGACCCTCATCAGCACGCTGCGCGAGATTGCCGCCATCGGCGGCAGCAAGGTGCAGGTACTCATTCACGATGTCGAACCATTNAGNGCGGAAGCCCGTGAGGCGCGCGAGAAGTTCGGTATCGAATCACGCGAACTGATGACCACCGAAAGCGCTCGTACCAGCAGCATGCAGGTGTTTATGGGGCTGGCTTTCACGAGCGGGCCTCANGAGCAGGTGATTCCGTTTTTCGACCGCGGCCTGCCGGTTGAATATGAATTGGTGCGGAGCATTCGAGTGGTGGCGGACGCGGCGCGCAAGAAAGTGGGCNTGCTTTGCAGCGCTTTCAAGGTGTTCGGGGGATTCGATTATGAATCAATGAGCAGCCAGCCACCGTGGTCGGTGGTCGAAGAACTGCAGAAGCAATATGAAGTCGTGCAGGTCTCGCCGACCGATTCGACGATGGGAAATGTCGACGCTCTGCTGGCAATTCTCCCGTCGGCATTACCGCAGGACGAAATGGATATTCTTCAGCGGTACATCCTGTCGGGACACCCGACGCTCCTGCTGGATGACCCAATGCCGCTGGCCGATATCATGCAATCGCCGTCGGTGCCGGCCGGCGCCCAGATGAACCCATTCCAGCAGCGCCAGCAGGAGCAGCCGAAGCCAAAGGGGGATATCAGGGCATTCTACAAAGCGCTGGGAATCACGTGGAATCCGGCCCAGGTGGTCTGGGACAGCTATAATCCGCAGCGGGGCCTGTTACAGGTGCCGCCGGAGATCGTCTTTGTCGCGCCGGGGAATGAGAGCGGCGGGGCATTCAACGAAGACAACAAAGCGACCAGCGGTCTGCAGGAGGTCGTGCTTCTCTATCCCGGCTACATGTATAAAGCGGTGGANAGNCGAAACACNTTCACNCCNCTGCTGCGGAGTAGTCGAGTTTCCGGCCTGCTAAACTGGGATCAACTGGTGCAGCGGAGTTTCTTCGGTCTTGGCCTGAACCGCAATCCGCGGCGNNTNCCATCCAATGATTCCTACATTCTNGCGGCCCAGGTGACATCAGCCGGCACACCCGATATTGAGGGGAAGACAGGAAATGGGATCGATGCGATTTTCGTTTCCGACGTCGATTTGATTTCCGAGCAATTCTTCCGGATTCGGGAACAGGGGATCGAAAACCTGAACTTTGACAACATCACGTTCTTCCTGAACTGCATCGACCTGCTGGCCGGCGACAACTCGTTCATCGACCTGCGCAAGAAGCGAGTGCGGTATCGGACGCTCGAGTCGGTGGAGAACCAAACACGTCAGTATGTCGAGCGGCGGCTCGAAGACGAGAAGGCGGCCGAGGCGGAGGCGCAAAAAGCGCTCTCGGAAGCGCAGGGACGGCTGGACCAGAAAGTGGCGGAATTGCGCAATCGAACCGATCTCGATGCCCAGGCCAAGGAGATCATGGCGCAGAACCTTCAGGAGGTGGAGAACCGGCGTTTCGAAGCCGCCAAGGCCAATATCGAGAACACCAAGCAGGCCACGATTCAGCGCTCCAAGGAAACGATGGAGGAATCGGTTCGCACGATTCAGGCGCGCATCCGGACGATGGCGGTACTGCTGCCGCCGGTGCCGGTCTTCTGCGCGGGCGTGGTGATTTTCATCAGGCGCCGGAAACGTGAGCATGAGGGAGCCGCGGCGGCCAGGAGATTGAGAGGGTAAGCCATGAATGATTCAAAGAAGACACTCATATATGTCGGTGTGGCGGCGGTTCTGGCGCTGCTGGCATTTGTCACCTCGCCCCGCAAGATTACGCCGGAGGCGTTCTCAGATCAGGGGAAGCCGTTTTTTCCGGATTTCAAGGATCCGAATGCGGCCACCACACTCGAAGTCGTTTCTTTCGACGAGGCCGCCGGCACTGCCTCGCCGTTCAAGGTGACCTTCAAGGACAACCGGTGGATTATTCCATCACATAACAACTACCCGGCCGATGCCAAGGACCGTCTGGCCAAGACGGCGGCAGGCGTCATGGATATCAAGCGGGACGACTTCCGTTCGGACAACGTAGCCGATTATCCCAAGTTCGGCGTGGTCGATCCCACGGATCCCTCTACCTCCGGTCTCACGGGCCGCGGCACGCGCGTGACACTCAAGGGAAGCGGCGACCAGGTGCTGGCGGATTTCATCGTCGGCAAACCGGTCGGCGGCAGCGACGGCTACCGCTTCGTCCGGGTTCCGGGCGAGAAGAGGGTTTACGCCGCCAAGATGAATGTCGATCTTTCCGCCCGTTTCGAGGATTGGGTGGAGAAGGACCTGCTTAAAGTGACGCGGAGTCAGATTGCCAAAGTCGGGCTGCGCTACTATTCGATCGACGAGCGGACAGGCCGAGTCAACCAGGGGGAGAACGTCGTACTCAGTCAAAGGGACGGCAAATGGGTGATGGGCGGCGGTCAGCCAGTGGATTCCGCGGCAGTCCAGAAACTGCTGGCGGCAATAGACGACCTGAAACTTGTCGGCGTCCGACCCAAGCCAAAAGGACTCGCCGCGGTGCTCGCCGGTACCGGTCAGAATATGATTCAGCAGCAGGACCTGCTCTCATTGCAAAGCAAGGGCTTCTATATATCGCCTCAGGGCCAGTTGCTGTCCAACGAAGGGGAGATGCAGGTGTACACGACTTACGGCGTGGTGTATACGCTTCGATTTGGCGAAGTCGCCTACGGCGCCGGTGAGGCACTCACCGCGGGCACGGGAGAAGACCAGGCGGCAAAGACCGGCGCGGCGGCCAACCGATACATCTTCGTGACGGTGGCGTTTGACCCGTCGGTCACTTCCGAGCCCAAGCGTCCGGCCAACAGTTCGTGGCAGGGGAAACCGGACAGTACAATGACCGACGCCGACCGCGAGAACAAGCGGTTGCAGGAAGAACATGATCGCTGGGAGCGCAATGTCCAGACCGGACGATCGCAGGCCGATGAGCTGAACCGTCGGTTCGCCGACTGGTACTATGTCATTTCATCAGCCAGTTTCGATCAACTGCACGTGAAGCGTTCTGACTTGCTTCCCAAAAAGAGCTGACCGCTCGGACAACTAGCACACAAAAGAAGAGGAGACCGCCAGACGGCAGTCTCCTCAAGTTCTATACGTCTAATGCTCTATCGGACCGCTTAGATCGCAGACTTATTGTGACACTGATCACAACCCTCGCCACCGGGGGTCCAGTGAAAGACCAGTCCAAACGGCTCGTTGCTGCCGTGCGCCTTGTGGCATGAGAGGCAGAAGACACCGTTGGTAGCCGCGACCGTTGTCGACGTGGCAAAATCGGTAGCGCCGCGAACGACATAATGCACTCTCGGGGTTTGCAGGAAGCCGGCTCCCGAGCCGCTGATCCAGTGCGATGACACCGTCGAACCACCCGCATCGCCCTGCGAGATCGTGTTACGCTCGGCCCACTCAGAGTTGTAGACCGGGTGTTTCACATGCGTAGTGTCGATATCAGTATTGTTGAAAATGGCGTGGTGACAATCGATGCACATGTTCGTGACTTCCACGCCCTCAACGGCGAAGTTCGTCCCGTTTGGCGCGGGGTATCCGATATTACTGGATTCGTAACGCGACAAACCGGTTGAACCGGGTCTGACATAGTAGCCGAACGGATATTCACCGCCGGGCCAGGATGCCCACTGCAGGTTGCGCGCCCGCCCGTTGCCGTGCGGGTTGTGGCAGTCAATGCAAGACACCGAGGCGGTCACAAAACCGCTGGCGTCTCTGACATTATTCGGGTCAGCGTGGCACCGCTCGCACAGGACGTTCGGATCGATGCCGGTGGCAATCTTGTGACCGTTGTCGTTCGGCATGTCGGCCATACCGAATAGACCGGCCGCACGCTCATTCAGCCCGTTGACATCGGCGCCGACCACATCCGGGATACCGGCCTGATTGTCGTGACAGGTGAGACAGAGCGTCACCGGATCGGCTGCCTTCAACAGCTTGGGCTGAGGCGTATAGGTTCGCGGGTAGGCCCCCGGCTCGCTCGCCAAGCCGGCGTGAGTCTCGCTGGCGTGCATGGTGTGGCATTGTGAGCAGAAGAGATTGGCGCCGCGATGATAGGTGGCGACATCGAACGCCGAGGCCGAGCCCATCATGGTTCTCGGATCCACGTTCAACGCGCTGCCGCGATGCATCGACTTGACGCCGGTCCGCAGATCGACCTGAGCCACGGCGGTCAACCCCGAAACCAAAAGTACAGTTGTGAAGGCAACTACAAGAGCTGTCTTAGCCATGAAATCCCCACGGAAAAAGTGTTTGTCTGTCCTTCTGCCAGATACGGTAAGGAGCCGTTATGGCTCCTTACCGAAAAAGTACCTAGACAACCGTGGTCAGATTAAATCTGCCCCGGGAGCAGGGTGCCCATGCTGTGGCACTGCTGGCACATCTGCGCGTAGGTGCCGTCGCCGTTCTCGTCGATCGGGGCGTCACCGGTCGCATAGATAAGGCCAAACGGATTGGCGTTACCGTGCGACTTGTGGCAGGTGAAGCAGCTCGGGGTCAGATCCGCAACCGCCGTTCCGCCGTTAGGACCGCCGGGCAGATAGGTGCCCTGTGTGCCCCACGAACCTGAAGCGCTCATCAGTTTCGGGCGATACAGATTGGCTGCAACGCCGGCGGCCGGACGAGTGCTGGAGGAAGCACGATAGTAAATGCTGCCGGTGATGTTGACGTCGGAAGCCGGGTGACGATGGAAAGCGCCTTCGGTCGCATCCCAGTACTCTGGGCTGGTGGAACCGGAGGTGTTGCCATGGAAGTCAGTGTGGCACGTCTTGCACAGATTGGCGTACGCGGAACCGGCATCACCGGGTTCGTTGTAGTCAATGTTGCTGGCGGAATAGTGATTGTTACCGCCATCGTACATGTGGGTGTTGTCGCGCTCGAACACGACCAGAGCCAAGTCATTGGTACCGGTAGTGGTGTAGGTGAGCGTGACCGGAGCGGTGCGATAACCGAGGTTACGATAGTTGCCATGGCCGTGGACCGAGTGGCAGCTGCCGCACTCAAGAGTGTCCTGAATGGGCGGATTGCTGCCCGGGACCGGGCCCATGTAGCCGAGAGAGTGACCCGTGGTGTTCGGATAACCGGCCACCGAGTTGTCCTCTTCGTTCAGGGCACCGGCATTGCGCGGGCCAGTAGTGGCCGCGTTGAAGTTGGCGCCGAGAACGTCGGGAGCGCCGGCCTTGCCGTCATGGCAGGTCAGGCACAGTTCGTTCACCGGGGCACGGAGCAAACCGGCATTCGGGCCAGTGGTCAGCGCCGGCGGTTCATAGTTGTCGCCGTAGCTGTGGGACTGACTGAAGTGCATGACGTGGCAGTCGTTGCAGATCAGCGTGGAGCCCCGGTGGTACTCACCCGCCATGGCGGTGATACCAAGGAGAGCGACGAACGCTGCCGCAAGGTAGAAGAGCTTTTTCATACGTTACACCTAGTTCTTTGAGATTAATGGTTGAATAATTCTGCTTTCGAATTGATAACACTTGTGTGATTGCTTTCCGGTGTCTCCTCCTCTGACTCTTCGATGTTTGTGGACATATCATATCGTAATAGTGAGTTACTTTCAGGTAAATGCCAACCCCTCGCATCCGCCATCATGGCAGCGAGTTTGGTGAGACTGTTCGTGGTGCCCAATCCGCTCGTCATGTGATACAATTCACAAACTGTTGTGTCTTAACGCCTTTGAACGAGACCCGGAGTAAACAATTCGTTACAAAGTAGACCGAATACAGCCAAATAGTTTGTGAAAAAGATAATTATAGAGAAAAAATTGTCAAGAGGTATTTTAGGTAATAGCGACGTTTTTTCTGTCGATTAACGCTGTTGCTGTTCAATAAGTTAACAGCGGTATTGGTTATCTAACCGTGAATCGCTGAATCCTCGCACCAACCCTCTCAGTGACAAAGAACGTCCTGTTTCCGGCGTACGTCAGCCCGGCCGGGTAAGAGAGGGCACCGGGGTAAGAGCCGTACCCGCCGAAACTGGCCAGTAAGGAGCCATCGGAGCCAATCCACTTGATCACCTGCCTGAGGGCATCGGCGACAAGAAAACTCACGGTGCCTGTCGAATCCCGGTAAATGGCGGCTGCAATGGGCATGGAGAAGTCTTCCTTGGCGATTTCGCGACCGCCAAACCCGCGCAGATATTGACCGGCTGTATCAAAGAGCTTCAGGACGGGCGTGTCCCGGAATTCAGTGAGGAGAATAAGACTATCCAGCACGGCCATGGCGAGCGGCCCGACAATGCTGGTAGTGGAATCAGCCGTGCGCTCGATGAGGCGACGCTTGAGATTCAGATCCCTGTCAAGGGCAAGGATGGCCGTTATGTCGCCGACAACCGAGAGATACACGTTGTCCCGGTCATCGATAGCTATCAGGTCGGCTCTGACTTTGAGCGTGGAGTCTCCAAGAAGCCGGTTGGGATACACCTGCTGGTAGGATTTGCCGCGGAAGTCGAGCACATCGACATAGTCAGCCATATTGTCGATGACGAGCATGTCGCCGTCGCTATTGACCACGACCGCCTTGGGCTCGCCCAAAACCTGCTTTTTGGCTTTAGGATCCCAGACAAAGTGCTTGAACGAGAACTTGGGGGTCAGATTGAAATCGTACACCACAATGCGGCGGTTGCCGGTGGCCGCGACGAACAGTTCACCGGCACGCCGGTCAAAGAAGGCAAAGCCGGGATTCCGCAGCGGACCGTCAGCGCCGTTGTCATAGGTCATGGCGGTGAACGTGGCGACGTCCGGGCTGAGCCGCAGAGCCGCTCCCTGCCCGAGCGCCAGCGCCGGAAGCAACAGGAGGGCGAAAAGCGCAACCTTCACGAAGATTGTCCCCCGGCACGATGGAACAGTTCGTCGATATTGGCGACCATCGACTCGATCATTTTCCGCGACAGCTCATCGGCAGACTTGATGGCGCCGAGACCGAACAGCAGTTCCTTGCGATCGCCGCTGTCATTGGAAACGCCGGTCCAGACGGTCGCGCCGGTTTTGGCGTCGATCAGGCGGGCGTTGATGGAGACCTGCGGGATGCGGTCAAGGAACTTGTCGCCGACTTCGCGGTATTCCAGCACGGAGCCGGCCAGAAAGTAATCGGCATGCAGGGCCTGCGCGAGCGTGTCAAGCTGCCCCTGACGCAGCACGGTGGCGGTGCGGATCCTCAAACGGCGAAGGGCCTCGAACGTGGTGCCGTTCTCGATAACCGTGTAGTTCGGTCGGGCCGCCATGATCGACTGGAAATATTCGGTGACTTTTGCGGCCACCAGATCCTGATCGGTGTAGTTGTCGAACGGGAGGATGGCGATGGTCGGATTCGCCGGGATTTGCGTAATCGCGGCATGGCGCGTGGCGAGGGGCGAGAAACAGCCCGATATGAGGCCGGCGGCCACTAAACCCAGAAGGCAAATGGCAACGGACGGGAAAAGTCGCGCGGGCTTCATTTCAGTATTCCCTTGAAGGCGTTGGCAACCTTGCGACAGACTTTGGTGGTCATGTCGCCGAGCGTATGCGTCTCACCGAACGAGAAGATCGGGAACTTGGGGCCTCCCTTGCGGGTGATCTCGTAGGTCCAGATGATCTTCCCGGACTGGCAATCGATAAACCGCACGGCGAGCGAGACCAGCGGAAAGTCGGCCTGTCCCGAACGCACCTGGCTGTACTCCTGGACGACGCCGACCAGCAGCCCTTCCACATTGGCTTCCTTACCGAGCGCCTGAGCTTCCTCGGCCGTCAGCTGCGTGGAGAGATCGGTGCGTTCGTCCTTGATGACATTGCGATAGGCCTTCATCATGTCGCCCATGGGGAGAACGTCCACACGGCTCCCGATGAGCAACTCAGTGAGGAATGCCGAAGTCACCTTCTCGCTGGCGTACCGGTCGCCGCTGAGGTTGGAGAAAGGGAGAACGCCGATGCGCTGGTAGAAACCGAAGTCGGCCTCATCGTTGACATACATGCGGTATCCGCCGCACGAAATGAGCGCGAGCGCCAGCAGCGAGACCGTCAGAAGTGTTGCCGTAATTCTCATAACCCAATATATCCTCAAATTAGAATTGTCCATGATAAACTACCTGGAGAATGTGTGTGCCCGCGACACCGGCCGAAGCGGCGGCGTTCGATGATTTCGTGTAGCTCACCGCCAGCAGCGACCTCAGCGAAAGCCGAAGCTGCAGTTGGGCGGTCAGGGAGCGCGGTTTGCTGACTGCAGACTCGATAGTCGAGCCGGGAGAAGGGTGTTCTTCCTGCTGTCGATTCATGTAAACATAGATTGTATAGGCGGTCCGGTAAGAGTACCCGACATATCCGCTCACCACCCGGTTGGAGACGCGGGGGAACGTATTCACGTCGTTACGCGTGTAGGCCACGTTGCAGTTGAGATTCGAACCGGACATATAGGTGGCGCCGGCCGTGACACTTCGCGCGAAGCTGTGAAACAAATCGAGGGAAGCGCCCTGATTCACATAGGTGGCCGTCACGCGCCCGTCGATATTCCGGGTTACTGCGGCCGACACGCTCACGGAGCGGGAGGACTGATATCGCTGTGAGCGCAGCCAGGGTCGGCTGGCGCGGATAATCGACATATCGGCAAGCAGCTTGGAGCGGCGATACGGAGTCGCAGCAACCGACGTGTAGAACGCATCCGTGTAATTGCTTCCGCCGGGCGCGGCGATGCCGCTACTGTCCGCCACCTGCGTTTCGTCAATCCCTTGCGCCTTTTGAATGTACGTCCGGGTCCAGTTCAGCCGGGTATCGAAACCGCGCCGAAGAAAACGAGTGAACGACGTCGAAAGCGCGAGATTCTCGCTGATGCGGTTGCTTCCGGCCTGCGATAAGATCTGATAATTCTTGGTCATGGACAGCGACAGGAAGTCAAGCGGCGTGTATGCCACCTGACCGGAAAAATTCTGATCACTGGTCGTCGTACCGATCTCCGCCGAGCGAGCTACATTGAAACGGCCGGAATAGCTTGCGGTGGCCGACAGGTCGAGAACCTGGCGCGAGGTGACCATGGCGGCGACGGAGTGTATATGCGAAGTAGAGACCGGCCCGGGTGTCAGCCCTTCCCGGGTCGAACGCGAGTCGAGATATGAATATGAGGCACTGAAACTGCCGATCTTCGGCGACGATCCCGCAAATCCGGTCGTGGTTTGCAACGTCCGGTACTTGTCCTTCGTGCGCGGGGACGTAAGCCGGTTTTCGGCCCGCGAGTTGGTATAGATGACGTTGGCCGAAGCAGGACCGACCGTGTAACTCGATTGCGCGGTGAGATACCGATTCTTGCGATCCGTGGTCCTGACTGCCTGATCATCGAAATAGCGCGTCGTGTTGTAGGTCAAGCTGACGACCGGCAGCCGCGAGTAGCTCAACGTCAGCGAATTGCGCCAGTCGCGGATGTAGGTTCGCGTTTCAATGCTGGTGCTGTCGTTGATGGGCAGAGTGCTCACAACCTTGCGCGGAGAATAGGACCCGCTGTACTGGTAACCGGCGCTTCCGAGGTCCAGATAATAGATGGGGCGGACATTCCACCGGTCGGCGAGTTCATCGCGCTGGATGTAATAATTGAGACCGAGCCGCATGAGATTCTTCGTGAAGAGCACATCCTGATAGTTGAGGAGGATGTTCGATTGCTTGCTTTCGATCGAGGATTCGGGGGAGACTAACGAGTCGATCGTGTCAAGGACGGCTTCGCGTGTGCTGCGCTGATAGGTGGCATTGATCGTGCCCGATAGCTGACCGGCACGGCTCAACCATGGCAGGAGTACGATCGCCACCACCACGCCCGTCACACCCGCGATACCGCGCGGCAAGATCACGGTTGACCTCCCACGGGATCGGGCGAGGGATTATGCACGTTGTGGCTGGTCGACGACGAGTAGTCGCGGCCATGACAATCGTAACAGTGTTTGGGGTGAACGTATGCGTGCGCGGCGGGCGTGGCAGGCAATTGCGCGAGCGTCATGCCTTCGATCTGACCGCCACCCTGACCGTCTGACGACACATGGCAGCCGAAACAGAACCGCCGCACTTGAGTATTGTCGTTGCGAATATCAGTCAGTCCGTACCATCCGGGTCGCTGGTCGCTCAGCAGGAAGCCGTTGGCGCCGAGCTTGCCGTATCCCTGCGAACCGTGGGCGTTGTGACAATCATAGCAGGGGAGGCGCGAGCCGGAAGAGACGTAGCCGGTACCGTCTGAGACGCCGTGGCCGCTGGCTTCTCCGGGATTGAGCGTGCGGTCATAATAGTCTGCGATGTACTTCGAGGAATCGTTCATGCTCACAGGACCGTTGCGCGAATGACACGAGAGGCAAAGCATGAGATTGGTCGCCAGCGGGTCGAGCGTGGCTTTCGTTATGCCGCTGTAGGTGGTGTCGAGCATGTCATGGGCGCTGGGACCGCCGTGAACATCATGGCAGTTGTCGCAGGCACCGTACCCGAACGCATCTTTGATCGGCATATTCGGGCTGGCCCGGTGCGGGGAGTGGAGGACATCTTCCCATACCTGCTGACCGGGCCATCGTACCAGATTACTTAGTCCCGGCAGTCTGATACCGCCGTTATTGTATTCGAAGTACCCCGGATCGGCAGAACCAAGCGGCATGCGGTCGGCTTCCTGGGCCGGATACCCCGAGGTGGCGCCGGCCGGCTGATCGGCGTGACAGCCGCCCTGCGAGGCGGTCATGCAGAGATCGTTGGAGTTTTCGCGAAACAGCGCGAACGGAAACGAGCCGATCACATCATGAGTCGAATGACACTGGGCACAACTGCCGCGCGGGTACTCGCTGGTGCGGTATACGCCTGTCACAGGGGAGCCGTGCGCGGTTGTCCGATACAATCCGTGTCCGGCCCTGACCGCGATCGATATCATCAGGAGCAGGAGGCACAGCAAGGCGGCTCGCGTCAGCGGTGTCGTTCTCCTCTTACTCATGGTCATACGTGCACACTCAATTACTTGTTATGACACTGCTGGCATCCGGCGAGGGTGTTGTCGTTTTCCTCGAGATAGGGCCAGACCATTCCTTTACGATAATTAGAGCCATGCGCCTTGTGGCAACTCAGGCACGCCACGCGGCTCGTGGCCGTAGCGGCACGCGAAGTGGGAAAATCGGTGGCGCCCGGCGCCAGAAATGGTACGCGGGGAGATGCTACTGACTGTCCAATGGCGGCGAACCCTTCACCGGTACCCGCCACCCAGTGCGCGGGATCGGTGTGACCATCGGCCGGATACGCATCCAGCGCTTCGTTGCTGGGGTGCGCGTTGAAATGTGCCGGCGCCGACGCAAAGCTGTTGGTGCTCAACTGATCGTGACAGGTGACGCACCACTCGGACATGCCCGACACATATCCCACATTGTCGCGATTATAGGCGGCAATTGATCCTGAGGAGGTCGGCGGGATGTCAGGTCGATTCTCGACAAACACATTCGTTCCCAGCACGATCTCCAGATTGGCGCCCGTCCCTGCGGGGTCGGTCACCAGGTTGCGATAATTGCCGTTGCCATGGGCGGAGTGGCAGCTTACGCACGTCAATTCTTTCTGCGCTGGAACCTGCTGCAGCGGAATCGACAGCGCGATACCGATCGTATGCCCATTGGGATTGAGAATGCCCGGAAACAGCAGGGCACCGGCAGCGCTCTCCTCCGACGGCGTGGAACTGTACATCGGCGTCGGCGCCATGACATCAGGCGCGGTAGGATCGGTACCGTCGTGGCACGACATGCACAACTCGTTGATCGAGCTCTTCCTCAGCAGGAAGGAATAGGCCCCTTCAACAGTGGGATCCCGCTGATTGCTGCCATGCTGAAGATGGCATTCCCTGCAGTCCAGAGAGCCGGCAGTATGCCAGTCGCCCGCGAACGGAAGGCCCGTCAGGAGCAACAAACCGATGATCGTGGCAGCGAGTAATTTCACACCAGGCCTCGTCTCATGGCAGTGACAGCACAATGATTGCGCCGTTATCGTCGGCGACATACATCAGATTATCGGCAGTAATGGTGAGCGCATTGGGACTGAACAGCGGCGGCGCAAAGGGGTATTGTGCCGTTTGAATGCCGGCCCGGTCAAAAACGCGCCAGTATAAATTGGTGACATCGGCGACCCAGATGACCTCGCCCGGTTCGACGCCGACCGCCGAAGCGTTCCATGACCGCTGGGCCTCGGTGAGATTCCATGATCCGCAGAACAACGGTTTGCCATTCGCCGTGAACGCCTGCACCGGGCAGTTGCCCTCATCGGCGACGATAATGTTGCCGGAGAGATCGACCGCCATGTCGGTCGGGGCCCAGAGTCGTCCCTTGCGCGAGCCCGGCAGGATCAGTTTGTTTTCGAGCGTAAAGTCGGCCTTCAGGCGAAACACGGTCGCCTTCTTCTGATCAAGCACGAGATAGCCCTTCAGACCTTTGTCGAGCGGGATGACGCGATCGATACTCAATCCCTCCAGCGCGGAGTCGGTAACCGTGGCCACCGTATCGGGTAGTTCGGGACTCGCTTCGCGGGAGCGATAGACAGTTTGATCCTGCTTTACGTAATACAAAAGAGCGTCATCACTTTCAAAAGACAGCAAGACCGGCTGAGTTACGACCGATCCGGAGCCGATTGTCCAGATCGGATTGCCGTCGGTATCTATCACGTAGATTCGATTCCCCTGCTTGTCACATATAGCCAGGCGGCTGCCTGACGGTGACTGAGTGATCTGGACCGGTCGAATAAGCGGTTGGTTTCCGCCGATGGAGCGATAGACCTGCACGACCTGCTGCGACCGCGCGCCGTCCCAAGGGACGATGGCAAGCAGCAGGACGGCAAGGCCGATGACTATTGTCTGGTGCACGATGCGGACTCCTCAGTGCCCGGAGGGGTCATGGCATCCGATACACAGACCGCGACTCTTGTCGCCGCGCAGCAGCGATTTGTCGTCGGACGAGTGCGGCGAATGACAGCTCACACACGTCATCGGCTTTCTGGTGCGCGGATCGATCTTGTCCTTCAGCGGATGGTAGTGCGTCTTTTCGGCGTCAGTATGACACTTCATGCACAGGCCGTTGATGTCCGTTGTCTCGAGCAACCCCTTGTAGTCAGCCGAGTGGGCATCGTGACAATTGGTGCAGCTCTCGAAGGCGATCTTGTGCTTGAACGTGCCTTTGAATTCGCGGTCGTCGTGACACGTGAGACAGGTATTGACGCCGTCTTTGTTCATCAGGTTGTTCGTGAACCCTGCGTGCGGTGCATGGCACTTCACGCAGCCGTCATCTTCGACGGCCGGCGGATGTTTGACCGCCCTGGCGAAGGTCGGCTCAACCTTGGCGTGACAGGAGAGACATAAGGTTCGGCCGGGGGAGACCAATTCCCGTTTGCCGGTCGGCTGGTGACACTTGTCGCAGGAGCGCGCGGCGAACGGCGCGTGGGATTTCGGAAGCAACAATCCCCTGCTGGTACTCGGCGCAACATGCGCGGCATGACAGCTCTGGCAATTGGCGTTGGTCATATCAAAGCCACGGTGAGCCGTCGCCACTTTGGTGCTCGAAAGATCATGGCACTTGATGCACAGTTGAGCGCGGGGGCTTACCAGAAGCGACGGTACCGGACCTCCGTGCGGCACGTGACAGGAGAGGCACTTTCCGGCGCGGGCCGGGCTGTGGACAATCCCCTTGCTCATCTGCTCTTTAAGATCGGTATGGCAGCTCAGACAGAAGCCATCTTCCGGTTTCGTCAAGAGCTTGGGGTACTGCGACGCATGCGGCGCATGACAATCCAGACATTTGCCGCTCACAAACGGCTTATGGGTCGACGCCGATTTGGTGAGGTCCTTCAAATCGGTATGACAGGAATAGCACATACCGTTGTCGTCGCGGCGCAGCAGATGCTTGAAATCCGAAGCATGGGCGCTGTGACAAGACGTGCATTCGCCGCCTTCGAACGGCGCGTGATGCACCGGTTTCGCCATCTCAGTTTGCACCATGTCATGGCAGGTACCGCAGATCTCAGATACCTGAGCGGTCAGCTGCGGTTTACCGTCGGGACCCACAGTGTGACAGCTCTCACACGACTTTTCCGCGTACGGAGGATGCTCATTGGCCCGCACCAGATTCGGCTTGGTGGACACGTGCGGGTTGTGGCAATCCGTGCAGTCGGCACTCGCCATATCGTAGGAGCCGTGCTTGGCGGCAAGCGCGGTATCTATCGTATGACAACTACCGCACAGTTTGGCCTGAGTATCCTTGGTGAAGGCGGTGTGATCGGAGCCGTGGGCCGCATGGCAAGCGTCGCATTTTCCCTGGGCCACCGGCTGATGCGCTTTGCCGGCTTGAAACTTGTCCTGCAAGGTTTCGTGGCAGGAATAACACAGGTCGGCCCGGCCCAGACCCAGTTTGGGAGTCACTACCATGGTGACGCCGCCGGAGGTGACGGGTCGGGCGCGGCCGGTCAGGAGTTTCGGCTGCACTGAACCGTGCGGATCGTGGCAACCGGTACAATCTCCCTGAGCGGCAGGGGTATGTACGCTGGAGGCGGTCAAACCCAGCCCTGCCGGATCATGGCAACCGGTGCAGAGGTCCTTCTCGACGGAAGTCAGCAGTGCCTTTTGTTCCGACCAGTGGGGGCTGTGGCAGGTGAGACAGTCCTCCGTCGCCGGCGGATGAGCGGTCGGCATTTTGAGCCGTTCGCCGATCTGATCATGACAATGGGTGCAGAGCTTGACGCCTTCGTCGCGCAGAAGATGCTTGGTCTTAGAGAAGTGAGGATCGTGGCAGAGCGAGCAGTCACCGTCGGTATACGGCAGGTGGCTTGACGCCGCGAGGAGCGCTTTATCGTCAAGCGGATGGCAAGAGCGGCATAGTTCTTTCGGCGCCGCTTTCAACAGCTTCGGCTGCTTCCCCTGGTGCGGATCGTGGCACTGCAGGCAATCATCAGCTCCGGCGTGAACGGAAGTCGCCGAATCGCGCAGGGCGGCGTAATCCTGATGACAATCGAGGCAGAGCTGGCTGCCCGTCTTCTTCAACAGATGCGAAGTCTTCGAGCCGTGCACCTCGTGACACGCACCGCACTTGTTCAACGCAACGGGAGCGTGGACCGGCAAGGTCGTATCCGCTGCGATATTGTCGTGACAGTCGCGACAGATTGTCCCCTCGTCGCGCTTCAGCAAGTTGTCGTACGGGGCAGAGTGGCCGTCGTGACAGTTGTCGCAGTTGGCCGCTTCCACTGCGGGGTGCGGGAATGCCAACCCGGGTCCCTCGGCCTGATCCGCATGGCAGTTGGCGCACACATTGCCGGGAGTAACCCCTTCGGCAAATGCAACTTTGCCGTCAGCACCGGGGAGAGAATGGCAGGCGTCGCAACTCCCCTCGGCATACGGCGAATGGGCGTGAGAGGAAATCAGACCCTTGAGATCGGAGGAGTGACCGGTATGACACGAAGTACACGCGGTTCCAGTGATATATTTCCCCTCATGGGCTTTCTGTACCTTCTTGTCGTCCGGCTTATGGCACGCGCCGCACAACGCGGCGGGATCCTGCTTCAATAATGAGGGTTGGGCGCTGTTGTGCGGGTCGTGGCATGACACGCAGTCCAGCGACTCGTACGGCGGGTGCTTGAACTGCGACTTGCCTACCGCCGGTATGTCTTGGGAGTGGCATGCGAGGCAGCCGTCGGGATCGTCGGCTCCCTCCGGGCCCTTGCGGATCAACCCCTTCTTGTCTGATGAGTGAGGATCATGGCAGTCCCAGCATTTGCCGTTGGCAACCGGATAATGAACCTTGCCGGAAGCAAACTTCTCTTTGACGTCGGCATGGCAGCTATAGCAGAGCTGCGCGGAGTTGTCGACAAGGATAAGCTGGTTGGCGAAACCGTGTCGCTTGTGGCATGATTCGCACTGCAGCTTCTTAACCGGGTCATGAATGATTTTTCGTGAACTGAATTCCGCCTGCGCCTTCTTGTGGCAATCGAAGCACGACTTGGCTGCCTGAGTGGAGCAGGGGAGAGCCGCCAGCCAGAACGCGGCTATAGCTGCGGCGAACAGATAAGATCGCTGTACTGTGCGCATATCGGTTGTCACTTACCTTCGGGTGGCTTCACGTACTTGGGGTTGGAGACTTTGAAATCCAGAAGCTTGAACGCAAAGAACGCCTTGGGAGAAAAATGGGGCGCGCCGCCTATGTAGAACGCCCAACTTTCCTGCACGACCGAATCCTTATGAGTCACGGTGTCGGGCGCAATCACTCTGACCATCACGGCAGGGTTGTACAGCGTGTCCGACATTTTGATCTTCTCTCCCTTCATGGTCACTTTCAGATCGGCAACGAACTTGACGACTTCGGCGAAGGGACCGTCGTCCCCGAGCTGGAAGCGCTGTTTCGGCTTGACCGTGTCGACCTGGAGGAAGTTGGGATACATCCGGTGGTGCGTTTCAATTACCATCCAGTCACCGGGATCGAAAATCGTGTCGGTGTCCGGACCCGACGGGGCCTTCATCGTGTCTGCCGGCTGATGGCTTGGCGCCATCTGGTGCGGTGCGGCGGGGGATGAGACTTTTGTGGTATCATTTGTCTGTGACACGACTGAGGCCGGTGTCACTAAGACTGCGCCCAGAAGGAGAACCAGAACAAGACCTTTAAAAACCATCGCGTGACCTCTGAAGTCGTTGTTATTATCCAAGTTACACAAACTTGTGAAAAAGTTAACAAATCCTGTCCTGTTGTCAAGAACTATTTGATGAGCGCGCCCGCCGCGTATGGGGAGCAAAGGTCTGTGGGCTCTATGTTACTATCGCCTTACCGCACAGCCAACAATCTGGCCATCATTGTGTTATGGCAGATAATGAGAGTGCTTGTTTAGCATGCTCATGCTGCACCGCGCACCCCGGTTCAATCGGTGTCGTGGCACTTGCGGCACAGGGTATTACTATCTGTCCCGGAAATGAGGTGAAACTGGGCGGACGATGACAGCGAGTGGCAGGTCTGGCATTCGATCCGACCGTTGAACAGCCGAATGTCCGAGTCGGGCGATGACTTCATACGGCTGTGCGCCAACTGACGCCCCAGACTCATCGAAATGCCGGTCGGATGGTTGCCGTGCCGGGAGAATGTGGGAACGGGAGCGGTCGTCAGGGACGCTACCATTTCCGATCGTGACTGTTCCGAATGGCAAATCAGGCAGGCCTCAGATGGGGAGAGTCCGACGAGGATTCTGTAATCCGAATGGTATAGTCCGGCGGCCGCGCGGTGTCCTTCCGACAGCATCCGCACGTCTTCGCCCTCGCCGTGGCACGATGAGCAAAGCGCGCGCTGGGCAGTCCGCTGTGCCTCCGCATGAAAGGTTCTGTCTCCGACCGTCACTTCGTCCGGGGAGTGGAACGTGTGGCAGTCGAGGCAGCGACGGCTGGTATCGGCATGGAATGTCAATTTCGGATTGCGGAGTTCGTCAAGCCGGAGATGACATGAGCGGCACCGGGTGGAGGCGTCGATAAACGCCATGTCGGCGCCGTCGATGTCCGCTACTGCGACATGGCAGATGGAACATTCGGCTGCTTCGTGCGGCCGGCTCGGCTGATCCTTGGCCCGACTCAAATGCACGAGCAGAACGAACCCAACCAGCACGACGGTCGCGAGGAGTGATTCCAGTTTGTCGCGGAACGATGACCCACCCATACAGGGATTATATCGGCACCGGCGAAGATTCGCGTTAGAAATCCATAATTGCCCGGCAGCGGGGTCAGGCGACCGGACAATCGGGTTGACTTACCACGCCCGATGCTGTTTATTTGGCGGTGGGAGACTGATGCGGTCCACGATTGGGAAAGGAAGCATGTTGTCATGTGCGGGCGCTATACGCTGGCAGTTCAACTCGATCTGATTGCCGACCGATTTGCGTGCGGTCCTGAGTTTTCTCAGTTGACGCCACGTTACAATATTGCACCGGGGCAGCTAGCGCCGGTGGTGGTTCAGGAAGAAGGCCGGAAACTGCGGATGATGAAATGGGGACTGGTGCCCTCGTGGGCCAGAGATGACTCCATCGGCTACAAAATGATCAACGCGCGCGCCGAAACACTCCACGAAAAGCCCAGTTTTCGCAAGGCGTTGGAACAGCGACGATGCATTATCCCCGCGGATGGCTTCTTCGAATGGCGGAAAGAACCGGACGGCAAAAGCAAGACGCCGATGAGAATCGTCCTGACGGATCATTCCCTGTTCGGTCTCGCCGGACTGTGGGAGCGGTGGCGCGACCCGGAGGGAAAAGAGCTGCTGAGCTACACAATTGTGACGACCACGCCGAATCACCTCCTCGAGCCGATTCACAATCGCATGCCGGTGATTCTGAGCCAGGATGCAGAGGAGCGGTGGCTCAATGCGGGGGAGGCAAATCCACGTGATCTGATCGATATGTTGAAGCCGTATCCGGCCGAGCAGATGGAGATGTTTCCGGTGTCAAAAGTGGTCAACAATCCGCGGGCAGATTCACCGGAGTGTATCACGCCGGTCGGGTGATCAACTTTGTCGTTCATCGAGGTAGACAAAAGAAATGGGCCGCTTCGAGCGGCCCATTTACTTGCCGAGAATCTGATTGTCCTTACGGACATTTGGGCGCCGGACTGCCGGTGGTCAGATATGAGACCAACGTCGACAGGTCGGCGAGATCTACCAAGCCCTTGCCATTAACATTGGCGTTGGCCGGGTTTGGCAGCTGTTGAGTCAGTCCAGTCAGATAGCTGACAAGGAATGAAAGGTCGGTCAGGTCGGGACCAAAGCCGTTGTTGCTGACGTCACCGGCTTTGCAGATCGCAATTGCCGCCGAGAGAATAGTGGGGGTGTAGGTTCCCGAGGACGCCGTAAACTCCGGATTATGGAACTTCATGCCGTCATCGTACGCTTCGATGGAAATCGGATTCTCCGTCGCGGTCGGGTAGTCGGGAATGGTGAAGAAGAGACTGACCACCGGGCCATCGCCTGCGGGCAACTGATTCTCGCCGACTGCCGGCGCGACGCGGAAAGTACCGCGGCCGTAGGTGTACGGATCGACATGGATCCAGCCGGTGGCACCGAGCCCATTGGTGCGCAAGCCGACGGTCGAAGCTGAGTCAAAATTGAGTCCCATGGCGCCGCCCCAGACCATCGGAATTATCATCTCCGACAAGGGCAGATAGTTTCTGGCGGAGATGTCCAGACGCACCTGCTGTCCGGGACTGCCGTTGACGTGCTGTCCCACCAGCGAGTCGGCATAGACCGCAATGTAATCCGATTTCTGCGAGATATGAGTGCCGTCGGGGCATTGCGCCGTCAGAGACACCGAATACAGTCCCGGCTGCGGGTAGACGTGAGTCGGCGCCGTTTCCGTGGACGTATTGCCGTCACCAAAATCCCACACGCAGGAATTGACCTGCAGAGCCGTGTTAATGCTGAAGCCGACACTAAGCGGCGCGCGTCCGAGTTGAGTATCCGACTGGACAGCCAGGCGACCGCGGTAATCTATATACGTGGCATTGTACCCGACTTCCTGACAACCATAGGGGATTCGCATGTAGCCGCCCTCACCCCAGTAAGGACCCCAGGAGTTACGGAGGATCCACACACCCTGCGCATCATCCCAGCCGACCAGCACGACCGCGTGATTGATCGGGCCGCCGGTGCAGCCATTGAAGACTCCGCCGCCGTACGCCTGGAATGCGGCGTTGGCCGCGACACCGACGCCGATCGGACCGTGATCCATGATCGCCTGCTTCATCTGATCTTCACTCGGTATCTGGTACTGGCCACTCACATACCCCCAGCCGTCGATGAAATACTCATGCGGGTACGGGCATCCGCAGGTGCCGTTGGACCAGGTATACGGAAACTCCGATTCCATGACCGCGCCCGTGCCGTTGCAGCGATCGGTGGTGTTGAGAAAATAGTGATGGCACCACCAGCCGCCGTCGCAGGAATAGCCGTTGCGATTGCAACTCACCAGCCACTGCTCAGAGAGATCGACCACTGTCTGGTCCTTGATCTTGATGTTGCACTCGAACACACCGACGGTGGCAAAAGCCCAGCAACTGCCGCAGGAGAGTTGGTTTCTGATGGGCGGCATGCCGTTGGCCTCGGTGCGCCAATCAAACGCGGAGGGCAACGCCCGGGTAACAGAAGTGCTTGTCGATGGCCCCAGTTCACGCCAGTTGTCCGGGACCTTGAAGCCCGTGATCTGATCAAGAGAGTACTGGGTCGCCGGATTCTTGGTGATCGTGAAGGTCCAACCCTCGGCCTTGCCCTGTTCCTGCAGCGCACGAATATCGTTATCCGTCAGTTGCGCCGTAACCGATGCGAAACTCAGGATGATGGTGAGAAGACAGATCCCCGCGCGGATTGCGTACTTCATGCTTTTACTCCCGGCTTGCAGGCCGTTAACACGATGTTGTTCAGGTCCTTTTATTCACGATGCCACGTCTGGGGTATGACCCGCAACAGGCAAGAGTATCATTGATCCGGCAGGCGGAACGCCTGGACCGAATTGCACTTTTATAGACAGAAGATACCGCAAAAGCGCATTTCGGCAAGAAAAAACTGGATAATCGCATGGAAGCTCCACAGTTAGCGCCGATCAGCGCAGGGATTGCGAGTCAGCAGAACTAGATCGGCCCGATCCCCAGATGGTAGTCGGGCCGATTTGGCATTCACACTTCGCGCCGGTGTCAATCCTGGTAACACTGTGTATCCTGTCTGTACCAGTGGCGTCCGTCAGCACCGACCATGAATCCGGTAAACTGCCGGCCGGAGCCGAGCACGGAATCAGGCAGCAACGCCTGCAGTTTGAGACTCGAGAGCCAGGAAAGGCGCGGTCCCTGCTGCCCGGCGTGGCGTTCCCGTATCAGGGCCGAGAGGGCCGTGCCGGTCGGTTCCTGTGTCATGGGATTGATCGGCAGCACCGATAGCTCACCGGCGGCTTTGAATTCAAAGGCGTACAGGCCGTTGGCGTGGACATTCACGGTCTGACGAAGATGCACCGGGCCCTGAACGTATACATAATTGTCAAATCCGTTTTGACAGAACGGCTTGGGAATTACCTGGTCGTAGGTGAGGGTGAAGTCCTGCACGAATGTCCCCGGTTCAACCGGTGATCCGGTCAGCAGGTTGAGAATCACCGCACGGCCATCGGTAGCAATCGGTACGTCGGAATTGACCTGTCCGGCCGGCCCGCCGATCAACTGCTTGAGTTCTTCCGGAAGTCCATTATAGATCACGGCCGGAATTGTTCGGAAGGGACTTTCGTTAATCTGGTCGGTGGGGATGATCGGCGCGACCGGATCGAGGAGGCCGCTTCTCAAGAAGTCAGCCATCACCAGCTGCTCGGCCAGTTCCCAGCTGAGCACCTGGTGATCAGCCGTACCCGGGATGAGCACTTCGAAATGCGCATTGGCCACCGTCCAGTTCCCCATCCGAAAGAGGCGGATGTGGAAGCGGACCGGACCGTAATCGCCGCAGGCCAGTTGAATGACACCTCCGGTCCAGTTGCGGTCGGCACTGTAGCCGGACTGCGCATCGCCGATGGCATCCTGCCATCGCGAGGTGAATGGCGGTATCGGCGGAAACGGCGCGGGCCGGTTACCGTCGAGCGCCAGGAGCGCCGCGCGAATCTGCAGTGGACTGGCTTTGCCGACAAAGACCAGGTTCACCGGGTCCTGCGGCTGGCCGGAAAAATCGGCACCGGTGTACGGCCAGAATGTCAGCGATTGCTCGCCGGCCGAGACGGTCACGAGCGGCGACGGAGAGACGCTCGCCGTTTCGGGTGTCATGGTCGCCTCGAAGTGCGAGAGATCGGCCTCGGGATCGTACGCCGATTCCGGCTTCACGGCGGCGTTGTCGCTGCAGCCGAGCACACCGATACCGGCGAGTGCCGCGAGCACGAGAATGAACGATACCTGTTTCATAACTGTCTCCTTTTTACTATGGAAGTTGGGGGTGAACCGGTAACTGCACAGAGCATCTCTCCGGCAGTACGTGATAGTTCAATTGTTCTCTGTTCGGAACCAAGCGGCGCATACTCAGAATCCTCTGATCGTCTTGAATGCATCCGACAGCAAAGCCCACGAGATCTGTGTCGCGACAAAGGAGAAGGCGAGAGTGGTCGCCACAAGAAGCGCCAGGCACAGGATAGACTGCCCCACCGGATTGGCACTCTTCTGTCGGTATCTGTTCAGACTCCCCGTTTCCCCGCACAGCCATGATGATTTCATTGCAACCTCCTTCAATCGCGAATAGCTGATTGAGGCCAAGGCAACACCAATGCCGGGAGGAACAGGCCTGCGCAATCGGTCGTAAACGCGATGGAGGACAAGAAGTTGTTGCGAGGGCCCAGAGGACGGAACGCTGCCGGCAATGGTTAGTCGATAGTCAGAGCGGTTACCTGAGTGCGGTGTGCGGTTCAGGACCGTCAATTGACAGACCGCATTAAGCGCCGTATCCTAAAGCAACAGATTCACGCACAATCCGGAGTAGCAAGTATGGTGCAGGACTCGGACATTGCCCGTCTGCAGGTCGCGCTGGATGAACTGCGGCTCATCAATTCNCTGTTATCGAGGATCAGCCAGGTACGCGAGAGTAATCATGTGATGTCGATNATTCTCACNGAGCTCATGCNCGCGACCGANGCCGACCAGGGGATCATCAGCTTGGTGTCGAAATCGCGCAAGGACGAACTNTCTACGGTGGTGCGCGGCGCCGATTCGACTCCGGGAACGATACCGTTTCTTATCGACGAATCCATCTCCGGATGGGTGCTCACCAATCGCCGACTTCTGCAGGTCGACAACCTGGATACCGACGCCCGCTTCAGCGCTCTTGATTCGGAAGATGGTCGGTTCGGACGTATTGTCTGCTGTCCAATGACTGTCGGGGATGAGATTATTGGGCTGGTCACGTTGGTGCGAAGCAGCCGGAAGCAGGTGTTCTCGGAGGATGATTGCCGGTTGACGGGAATTCTGGCGTCGCAGGGGGCGCATCTGCTCGCCAACGCTCGCCTGATGGAAGAGCTGGCGCGAAAGAACAGCTTGCTTGAAGAAGCGCAGCAGCGGCTGCACGACGAGAACGCGAAGCTCCGTACCGAGGTCGGCAGAACCTACGGTTTCGAGAACATCATGGGCAAGTCCTCGGCGATGAAGGAGATCCTGGTGCTGGCCTCCAAGTTCGCCGCCAACGATTCGCCCGTTCTGATTACAGGAGAGACCGGAACCGGCAAGGAGCTGGTTGCTTCGGCCATACATTATAATAGCGAGCGGCGCAAGAAGCCGTTCGTGGTCAAGAATTGCGGGATAAAAACCGAGTCGCTTCTGGAATCGGAGCTGTTCGGACATGTCAAAGGGGCGTTTACCGGGGCGGATCGGGACAAGCCGGGACTGTTTCGCGAGGCCGACGGCGGCACGATATTTCTTGATGAGATCGGCGATGCTCCGCTCTCCACTCAGGCGGCGATCCTTCGCGTTATTCAAACGGGGGAGATACGGGCGGTCGGCGCCAGCAAGACGGAGCGCGTGGATGTTCGCGTGGTATCGGCGACCAATAAGGATCTGAAAGAAGAAATACAGAAAGGGACATTCAGGCAGGACCTATTTTATCGACTGAACACGTTCGTAATTGCCATTCCTCCGCTGCGGCAGCGGCGTGACGATATTCCGCCGCTCGTGCACTATTTTCTCGACAAGTTCCGCGTCAAGCTCAATATCCCGGACCTTACGATTACCGCTCCTGCGCTTGATTACCTGACGAGAGCGCAATGGCCGGGAAACGTGCGGCAACTGGAGCATGAACTGGAGCGTGCGGCGGTCGTCTGCGGCGGCGATCATGTAATCGATACGGATGATTTCTCGCCGGACCTGGTGACTGCTCCAGCCGGCACGGGGGAGACGCCCAAAGGATATCTGCGGGACGTTGTCGAAAGAGTCGAGCGTAATATGATTGGGGCGGCACTGCGAGAGCACAACGGAAATCTGGTCCGCACGTCCGAGGCGCTCGGACTGACCCGCAAGGGACTCAAGGACAAAATGACGCGCTACGGCATGCGCGAAGAATCTTAGTCCGAAGTCTGGCTCGTGTCAGACCGGAAGGCCTACCTGTCGTTGAAGCGCCGCAAACCGGGGATCGTCTCGTATCGGGTCCCATCCGGGATGCACGCCGAGCCAGACTATCCAGTTGTCCCGTTCGTCAAACGCCTTCTCAAGCCAGAGTATGGCGTTATCGGCGTCTCCGAGCCCGGCAAAAGGAAGGGCAATGTGATACGATGACACGTATCGTTGCCTCGACAATTCCACCAGACTATCGAGTATTTGGCGCGCCTGTCGGCCCTTTCCCGCAGCCGCCAATGAATATGAGAGCATCGAGGAAGCATAGGTGCTTTCGCCCGAAAGCTCATGCGCCTTGCGACACGCCGCCACCGCCTGATCGGCCATTCCCTGCTGGATCAACGGTCCCGACATGTAGGCGTAGGTGAGCGGGAAATTGGGGTCCATGTCGATAGTGCGGTGATGTTGCTCCAGCGATTCTATGGGCCGGCGTGCAAAATAGAGGAGGCCGCCGCAGGTAGCATTGAAGATGAGAGTCAGCGGGTCTATCTCCAGCGCGCGGCGAATCATCGCCACCCCTTCATCGAAGCGTCTCAACGCAATAAGGAGAAGGGCGTAATAATGGTACGCGGTAGCATAGTTGGGGCTCAGCTCCAACGCCTGCTTCAACTGCCGTTCCGCAGCCGCGAAATCCCATTCATAAAACGTGGAGCTCCAGCCGAGCGCGGTCTGTGCTTCGGCCAGTCGTGAGTCGAATTCCAGCGCCTTGCGGGCGTAGGCGCGGGCCTGCGGGCAAACCTGGAGCGGCGGCTGAAAATTATAGAATCCGATGATATTGTACGAATCGGCCAANCCGGCGTAGGCCGGAGCGTAAGCGGGATCGAGCTGAATCGCCTGACTGAANTACTCTATCCCTTTCTGCAGCCCGCCTTCGTACCGTTTGTTCCAGAAATACCGGCCCTTTAGGTACAGGTTGTATGCTTCGATGTTGGCGGTGCGGTGAGGAATAATGGGCCGCTCCGGGACGTCAACCAGTCTTACTTTCAGGTTCTCAGCAATCGCGCGAGAGATTTCCTCTTGAATGGCAAAAACATCCTGCAGGTCGCGGTCGTAAGAGTCGGACCAGATGGTGTAGCCGTCTGCAACACTGACCAGCTTGGCCGAAATGCGCAGACGCAGTTCCGCTTTGCGCACTGACCCTTCGAGCGCATGCGATACATTCAGCTTTCGGCCTACTTCGCGGACATCAGTGTTTTTGCCCTTGAACTGAAAAGCAGACGTGCGGGAAGTAACCCTGATGCCGCCGATATGATTCAAGACAGTGATCAATTCGTCGGCGATCCCGTCGCAGAAATAATCCTGATCATGCTGCGGGCTCATGTCAGCAAATGGCAGAACAGCGATCGAAGGCCCAACCGACGGGTGGTTCGCCCCGGCAGTCGCGCCCGACTCACCGGGCAGCAGCGCAGTCAGATTGTCGATCATTTCTTCCGTGGTTTGATAGCGATCACCGGGTCGCTTGGACAACGCTTTCCATATCACACTCTCAATCTCGCGGGGCAGATCCGAAGGCCAAGCGTTGATGGTTTCGGGATCACGATGAAGCAGGGCATACTGGACGGCAGCTTCATACTCACCGCGAAACGGCAATTGTTCGGACACCAATTCATACAGCAGCACCCCGAGAGAAAAAATGTCCGAGCGAGCGTCAACCGCCTCGCCACGCGCCTGTTCCGGCGACATATAGGCAATGGTACCGGCGACAACGTTGTCCGAGGCGGGCGCCTCGACAGGCGTTATGGCCAGTCCGAAATCAAGCAACCGGACGTCGCCGTTACTGTCGACTATGATGTTTCTCGGTTTGATGTCGCGGTGCACGATCCCCGCCCGGTGTGCCGCTGCCATAGTCCGGCACAACTGGGTGAAAAGGTGAATGATCTGTAGCGACGCCAACCGCCCTTTGGACATGAGTGATCGAAGCGATTCTCCAGTCACATACTCCATTGCGATGAAGGCCCGGTTTTCGTATTCCCCGATTTCGTAGATGGTCACGACATGAGGATGATTAAACCCGGCTGCCGCCTGCGCCTCACGCTTGAGCTGGTCGCGGTGCTGCAGATCCGCCGACAGGGACGGCGGCAGTAACTTGAGCGCCACCCGCCGTTTGAGATCGGTATCCTCGGCAAGATATACTTCGCCCATACCGCCGGAGCTTATGGGCTCGAGAATCGTGAAGTGGGCAACCCGGGCGCCGGGCGCAAGTACAGAAGCTGCCGCTGACTTGCGAGAATTGCTGTCTTCCGATTCCATGTTCACCTGGCTAAAGATTGAAGGTGGGGAGATCGGCGTTTGCTTCGTCTCACCAACCTCTTACCAAAGAATATCCGATTAGTCCGGAACACGCAACTGCTTTCCAGATAGGGCAAATCGGGGCTGCGACGCATGCCGGGTGGATAGTGAACGCAGACGGTGAATAGGTATTACTCATTCCCGGACGGCTTTTGAGTTCTGGTGCGTCTTCAGAACCCGCGAAACGGCATCATGTTGCGACGAAGCACCGTTGGAAATGACCCACCGGCACTCTCGTTGCGATTGTCGGTGTGCAGAAAGGACCGGCATATAGTCATGACCGACCAAGACACCATTCTTCTCACCGGCGCAACCGGCAACATCGGAGCGCGACTTCTGGTTGAGCTACTCGGTTGCGGTGATAATGTCCGAATCGCGGTCCTTGTCCGCGGGAAGTCAGAACAGGACGCTCGCAATCGGCTCAATGCCAATCTCCGGCTGATTGCCCCCGATCTCGTAGACTGGGGCAGCACTCGGTCAATAGAGGTCCTGTGCGGCGACATCACTTCCTCTGATCTCGGACTGACGCCTCACATGAGGGAACGAATTACCAGGTCGGTAACTCACGTCATTCATGCAGCCGCCTCTACCCAATGGCATCTGCCTCTGACCTGCGCCAGGGCGGTCAATGTCGCCGGCACAACCAATATGCTGCAATTCGCGAAGGAGGCACATCGGGTTGGACGACTTCAAAGATTCGTTTACCTGTCGACGGCGTATGTGTGCGGTGAAAAGACGGGAACAATCAGAGAGATCGAGCACAGGGGAGAGCTACGGTTTGCCAACACGTATGAGCAGACCAAATGGGAGGCGGAACAGCAGGTGATCTCGGCGAGTGATGACTTGCCGGTGACGGTCGTCAGACCGAGCATTACGGTTGGAGACTCGCGCACAGGATTAGCCGTGACCTTCAACGTGCTCTATCCGCCTCTACGATACATTCTGACCGGCAAACTGGCCCGCCTCACCTGCCCGCCACAAAACCGGCTCGATTTGGTGCCGGTCGATTACGTGGCCAGGGCTGTTGCCCATCTAACGCTCCATTCGAAACCGCCTTCGGGGGCGATCTTTCATCTCACGGCCGGACCTGACCGGTCTCTGCCGATTGCGGAGATTGTGAAGAAGGCGCTGTCGCTCGCCGGCATGGGGAGTGACAGGTTGCCGCTAATGAATAATGAATCAAGCCGCGATGAGGCCGGAGCGAACGCAGGCGGCAATCACAAGGTAATGGCGCTGATGAGACTCTACGCGTCATATCTGCAGATCGAGCGGGATTTCGACGATACCAACACCCGCGCTGCTTTGAAAGACAGTGGCATCGATCTGCCGCATCTCAGCCAGTACCTCGAAGCCCTTCTGCGGACTTTTATCTGTCGAGAAATTGAACCGGCAGAACGCCGAATTGCTTCCCTTGCGGCAGGAGGTCGGCGATGAAGGTTGTCGTAATTGTCAATCCGAGGGCCTGTCGCCTTGGTCCTGATGAACTTCGTGACCGGTTCGCGAGGAGATTGGGAGAGCGACTGGTAAGTGTGCGGACGACACAGTTTCCGGGGCACGCCTGTCATCTGGCCCAATCTATAGCTCAAGACGGAGCCGATGTAGTCGTCGCGGTGGGCGGCGATGGCACGGCTAATGAGGTTCTCAATGGCCTTGTCGGCACTCCCGCTGCCCTCGCGGTACTTCCGACCGGGACCGCCAATGATCTGGCAACCTACCTTCACATACCAACGGATATCGAGAAAGCCATCACCGTTATCGCCGCCGGGCGTAAGCGCCGACTCGATGTTGTCCGCGTCAACGGTTGGCACTATTTGACGGTCGGGGCTCTCGGATTACCGTGCGAAACCGCGCAAAGGGCGGAGGGTCTGCGCGACATGAAACTGTTTGGGCGCCCACTAACGGCCTGGATTGGAAACCGCATCTATCTTCTGGCTCTGATCCGGGCCTTCCACGCGTGTTGCCGCCATCGACATATCGTGACCGTCTCAACCGGGACGTCATCATTCTGCATGGATTCATCGTCGCTGCTACTAGCCAACCAACCGTTTCTGGGGGCCCGCTTCCATGTGGCTCCCAAGGCGCGTCCGGACGACCATATGCTCGATCTTTGCCTGATCCAACATAATGAAAGTCGCATCCGTCTCGCGGCCGCGACCGCCGGAGTGGCTATGGGGAGGCAGAATCAGCGGTCAGGCGTGATTCGACTGAGAGCACGGCGCCTCCATATTGAATCACTCAATCCGCAGCCGTTTCTGGCCGACGGTCAGATTCGCGATGCGGCGACCTGCCTTGATATTGAACTAATTCCTTCGGCTATTGACGTGATCGTGCCGGAGAAGAGGGGGCGGAGATGACTGCGCGAACAATTCTGACCGTAAGCGCGCTGTTCCTGATCGGTGCGATCATGATCGCGCTGGCGCAACGGCGACAAGGCCGTGACCAGCATCACCGTAAAGAGGACTGGATCAAGTACGGCGTCTATTTTGGCATCCTCTCGAGCATAATCGTACTGGTGTCGTTCAGTCGACTCGCTGTTCCGATGATTCTAATCATCATCGCGACCGGCGCCGGAATTGAGCTATTTAGCAATTTCAGACCACGCATCCGCGGGCCAATCCCGGTGACGCTGATTACGGTTATCCTGATTGCCGCCGGGTTATCGCATCTGATGTATACTTCGAGCGAAACGTGGCAATCCGGTTTTGTGCTCGTTTTCCTGCTTACCTGCCTGAGCGACGCTTTTTCGCAGCTATGGGGAAAACTGATTGGACGTCACAGACTCTGTCCGACGATCAGTCCCGGTAAGACGACCGAAGGACTAATTCTAGGTCTCGCCACAGTAACGGTTGTGGCCGCGCTGCTGAATGATTTGTGGCCAGCTGCAAATGCAACCATGCTTGCAGGCCTTGGGTTTGCGGTCGGCTGTGCCGCGACAATCGGAGACCTGTTTTTTTCGTTCCTAAAGCGACGACTGGGAGTAAAGGATTTCTCGTGTACTATCCCCGGCCACGGCGGTGTTCTTGACCGCTTTGACAGCTTCATTTTCGCCGCCCCGGTTTTCTATTGGACACAGCGATGGCTCGGGCAGTGAAAGGAGACAGTCATGAAAAAGTATCTGTATTACTTCCCGCATGTGTTGACCCTTATCGGATTGGGTTTCGCGGCGGCGGCGCTAATGTCGGTATTCGACGGCAACTTCGATACTGCCGCGCGGTTCAGCTTGCTGGTTCTGGCGGTTGACCGACTTGACGGCACCTTGGCGAGGAAGCTCAAAGTGAAGGAGAAGTTCCCGGGCACGAGCGGTGAGGTTTTGGATATCATCACCGATCTCGTGGGGCTCACTTTTGTGCCGATGATGCTCTTCCGGCAAACCGGTCTCTTTCTTCCGGGCATCGGATCAGCACTGGTAGCAGGCGCCGCGATTGCGGCGTCCTGGAAATACTCCCGCAAAGAGCAATTCCTTCAGAACGGGTATTCGGTCGGAGCCCCGCCGGTGTTCTTCTCCTTGTTCATCTTCTACTTTCTTCATCTGCCGCAGGTATTTCCGACCATCTACGCGGCGGCGCTCATCGCTCTGACGGTCGCGCCGGTTCGATACCCGATCAACTGCCTGGTCACCACCCACTGGCAGCCCGGATACAAGAGTATCATCAATTACCTGACGACGCTGTTTTTCGTGCCGGTGTTCATCTGGCTGGATGCGGCGCCCGCGTTCATCTACTGGATTATGCTGGGGGCGATGATCGTTCAGCTGTTCGTGAATCCGGTTCTCTTACAAGCAGGCATACTCAAGCCGGTGTTTGACCGGAAATACTAAGGAAGGAGGCAGTCATGCAAACGATATACAGCAAGACGATTGAAAAGCCGTGCGGATGGTTGTTCGCGCGGTGGTCGGCGGGGGCCAAAGCGTTCGAGTTGACACTGCCGCCGGAGAAGCGTGTTATCAACGACCCGCTCGCACCCTTTTATGCCGGGGAGATCGGCATGAACATGGTAAAGGCGGCAATGGCGATCAACCCGGCGATCCGCAAAGCCATTGTCCTCCGCGCCCGCTACATGGACGATTATACCAGGAAGTGTCTGGCCGATGGCTACGGACAGGTCGTGTTGCTCGGCGCCGGTTACGACAGCCGGTATCTTCGTATCGATGAATGCCGTCACATCCGGGTGTTCGAGCTCGATCTCGAATCGACGCAGGTGATCAAGAAATCACTCACCCGGCGTTTGTTCGGCAAACTGCCGGAGAATGTGACGTATGTCTCGCTCGATTTCTCCAAGGATTCCATCTGCCAGAAACTGCTGGCGGCCGGGTTTCAGCGCCAGATTCGGGCGTTGTTCATCTGGGAAGGGGTGACACTCTTTCTCAACCAGGATATCATCACCGAGACGCTCGGGCGTATCACCGAGCTCGGGCCGCACCACCGCATCACGTTTGACTTTGTGCCGCCGGAACTGGTCGATGACGAGACGGAGTATCAGGGAAACCGCCAGTTGCTGCAGTGGTGTGCGGCCGTTCAGGAGCCGCTGACGTTCGGCAGCCGGCCGGACAAGATCGCATCAATGCTGAAGGGACTGGGATACGGCGAAATCAACGTGGTCAGTATGCGCGAGGCGAACAAACAATACTCGGGGACCGAACGAATAGAGGACAGTTACTACTTTGCCACTGCGGAGACCGGCGGCAACGGAACCGATCCACCTCACGGTCTCATCATTCCCGCAACGAATATCGGCACGGTCAGCGTGACGGTGGAGACCCGCTGAAGGTGACCTGAGAAGGGGGGCAGACCGGGACGAGAGTCAGCGCTCTCGTCCCCTTCGATTGGGGGGCGAACGTAGACTCGATTGGGGCTTGTCCGGCATTCGGGAGTTGAGTACCTTGGCGCAATGCTGCATCCGTTATTTGCCTCACAACTCAAGCGGGAGAGCACAATGTCAAGGAACAATCAGATACTCGGAACCGGCGCGCGCNTGTGCGTNGCGCTGGCACTTNCAGCAACCCTGTTCGCAATGAGCGGGATTGGAGCTACGCGGAAGGTACCNCATGTCGACACCTATTGGGGAACGCAGGTGGAAGACGATTACCAGTGGCTTGAGGACGGCTCCAATCCGGATGTCAAGGCCTGGTGGNANGCNCAGAATCAGGCAACGCGCGCTTACCTCGACAGCTTGCCGGATCTNGCGGCTATCACCGCAGAGATTAAGCGGCTATCCAACGGCGGTTCCTCCGAGTTCTCGGGCCTGACCAGAGTGGGGGGGAAGCTGTTTGCCTTCAAGGACGATCCCGTGAAACAGCAGCCGCTGCTCGTGATACTCGGTTCTGTTGATGATACCGGCAGCGCCAGGGTGATTTTCGATCCCGGCCAATATGATACCACCGGCTTGACGACCATTGACTGGTTTGAGCCGTCATCGGACGGTCGCATGGTCGCTATGTCCATGTCGAAAGGCGGCAGTGAAGACGGTTCGCTGTATTTCCTGGACGTGGCCGGCGGTAAGCTGCTGCCGGATGTGATTCCCGGAGTCCAGTATCCGACCGGCGGCGGGAGTGTCTGCTGGAACAGCGACAACAGCGGCGTCTACTATACGCGCTACCCGCACAAAGGAGAGCGGCCGGACAGCGATCTGCATTTCTATCAGCAGGTATATTATCACACGCTGGGCGGTGATGTGTCCAAAGACACGTACGAAATCGGAAAAGACTTTCCACGCATCGCTGAAATAGCCCTTTCACGATCGTTCGACGGCACGTCGATGATGGCCGAGGTGGCTAACGGCGACGGTGGCCAGTTCGCTTATTATCTCAAATCCGCCGCCGGCGGTTGGACGCAAATTGCGAAATTCGACGATCGCATTACCAATGCGCAATTCGGGCACGATCAGGCGCTCTATCTGCTCTCGCTCAAGTCCACACCCCTCGGCTCCTTACTCCGAATGCCGCTCACCGACCCGGAACTCAGCAAGACATCGGTAGTGGTGAAGCAGGGAGCATATACCATCAACTCTTTCACCCCGGGTGTCAGCAAGCTGTTCGTAGTCAGCACGGAAGGCGGACCGTCCGGAATGGATGTCGTGGATATCAAGTCCGGCGTTACCCGTTCGCTGCCCGTTATGCCGGTCGCCAGCATCGGCACGCCTTTGTGGCTCCATGACGATCAGGTGCTGTTTACCCAGCAGTCATACATCAAGCCGTCCGCCTACTACCGGTATGACGCCGCCACCGATTCGCTGACCGAGACGGCGCTCCGCAAGCGCTCGCCGGCAAATTATGACGATGTCGAGGTTATTCGCGAGTTCGCCGTGTCCAAGGACGGTACGAAGATTCCTGTGAACATAATCATGAAGAAGGGGCTCAAACGCGACAGCGCCAACCCGACGATTCTCTACGGGTACGGCGGGTTCGGGATCGTGCAGAGCCCGTATTTCTCGGCCAATCGCAGCATCTGGCTGTCTCAGGGCGGCATCTACGCAATTGCCAATCTTCGCGGCGGGGGAGAATACGGCGAGGAGTGGCACCATGCCGGGTACCTTACGAAGAAGCAGAATGTGTTCGACGATTTCATCGCCTGTGCCGAATACTTGATACACGCCGGATACACCAATCCTCAGAAGCTGGCGATCCAGGGCGGCAGCAACGGCGGCCTGCTCATGGGCGCAGCCCTGACGCAGCGTCCGGACCTCTTTCGCGCGGTCGTCTCGCGAGCCGGCATCTACGATATGCTGCGGGTGGAATTATCGCCGAACGGGCTGTTCAATACGACCGAGTTCGGTACGGTCAAAGATTCGGTGCAATTTAATGCCCTTTACGCCTACTCTCCGTATCACCACGTGATCGACGGTACACCGTACCCGGCGGTATTGTTCACCATCGGCGAGAACGATGGCAGGGTCGATCCGATGCAGTCACGCAAAATGACCGCGCGGCTTCAGGAAGCGACCTCGTCAGACCTACCCATTCTGCTCCGGGTGAGCACTACCTCTGGTCACGGGCAGGGAAGTTCACTGGCGGATGAAATAGCGGTCGAGGCGGACACATGGGCATTTCTGTTCGCTCAACTGGGCATGACCTATCAGTCGCGACACTAGACCACTCGATATAGAGAAAGAGTAATTGATGTCCACACCTACAACGGCCGCGCCCGCGGTTCACAAGGAATCGCTTTTCAAACAGCTTGGCAGCTTGCCGCGCTCCTATTGGATGGTCAACATAATGGAGATACTCGAACGTCTTGCCTACTACGGCATGCGGGTCGTGATCCCGATTTATATCGCGCAGGCGGACGAAATTAACGGTCTCCATTTCACTCAGATTCAGAAGGGGACGATCTTCGCCTGGTGGGCGCTGGTGCAGTCACTGGTGCCGATGTTCACCGGCGGGTTCGCGGACCGGTACGGCTACAAGAAGACGATCGCCGTCTCACTGTGTATCAGCATCTGCGGCTACATCCTGATGGGGACGCAGCGGGAGTTTGCCACGTTTTTCGCCGGCTGTCTCGTACTGGCGCTCGGTACCGCGACGTTTAAGCCGGGAGTGCAGGGGACGATGTGCCAGGCGCTGGCCAAGTCGAACTCGTCGATCGGATGGGGGATCTTCTACATGATGGTTAATATCGGCGGCTTCATGGGGCCGCCGCTCGCGCACTTCTTATACGGTATCTCCTGGCCGGCCGTGTTCTTCGGCTGTGCCGTTATTCTGTCGCTCAATTTTCTGATGTTGCTAACTTACAAGGAGGTTTCCTCAGGTGGCGAGCAGCGGGGCGGACCACTGAGCGTACTGAGCACCACGTTTATCGATTTCTTCGGCAATATCCGACTGGTTGTCTTCGTGCTGATTATGGCCGGTTTCTGGCTGATGTTCAACGTGCTGTTTGACGTCCTCCCCAACTTCATTGTCGACTGGGTCGACAGTTCCAGACTGGTGGCGACCCTACACATACCGCAGTTCATGCTCCAGCTCAATTCGCAGCGCGGACCGCAGCTGTCCCAGGAATGGATGATCAACGCCAACTCCGGTCTCATCATCCTGTGCGTCGTGTTTGTATCGTGGATGGTTTCACGCATGCGGCGGGTGTCTTCAATTCTCATGGGTGTAATCGTGGCCTCATTCGGTATGATCCTGGCCGGATACACTACCTCCGGTTATCTCTGCCTTCTTGGAATTCTGGTTTACTCGGTTGGCGAGATGCTGTCATCGCCTAAGATGAATGAGTATCTCGGTGTTATCGCTCCCGAGGGACGTAAGGGGCTGTACATGGGATACGCCAACGTACCGGTGGCAATCGGCTGGTTTGCCGAGGGGTATATCGGCGGCTGGGCGTACGACAAGATGGGGGATAAGGCGAATCTGGCGGCAGACTACCTGGCGACGAATTTCAACATTACCGACGTGGCGCGCACCGATGCGATGGCCAAGCTGATGGAAGTCACGAAAATGAATGCTACGGATGCGACCAACATGCTGTGGTCGACTTATCATCCGTACGAGGTGTGGTATTCGTTTGCCGCAATCGGCTTTCTCGCCGCTATTGCCCTGTTCTTCTACTCTCGCTGGGTGAAGAAGTACGAGGCACCGGACGTGTAAGGAGATTGGCCTTTATCAAGCCAAATACAATAATAGAGTTTCTGAACAGCTGACAACAAGGAAGAGAATCATGGTAAGGAAGAAACTACTGGCCATCGCAGCGGCGGTAACGGCAGTCATACTGTCGGCGACTCAACTGAGCGCTGCCGGCATCCAGCTCGATGTGAAGAAGCACGTGCTGGCCAACGGTATGAGAATCCTGGTGCTGGAAAACCACTCCGCCCCGGTGTTTTCTACGGTCGTGCGGTTCAATGTCGGCGCCGTTGACGAACGTCCGGGAATCACGGGCACATCGCATTTGCTCGAACACATGCGTTTCAAGGGATCGAAAGTCATCGGCACGACTAACTACGACGCCGAGGTTCCGATCCTCGCGCAGATCGACTCGGTCGCGCATCTGATGAAAGCGGAGCAGGTCCGGCTGCAAAGCCCGCTTAACTCACAGGACTCGACTCTGTACAAGCAGTATCGCCAGCAGATTGCCGATCTGCAGGCGCAGGAGAAGAAGTACATTATCAAAGACGAAATATGGCGCATCTATCTGCAGAACGGCGCAGCTGGCTTTAACGCCAGTACCGGCAACGACGGGACCCAGTATATCGTGTCGCTGCCGAGCAATCGACTCGAACTCTGGGCGTTCATGGAATCCGATCGGCTCCAGAATCTGGTGCTTCGGGAATTCTATTCCGAGCGGGACGTCGTCATGGAAGAGCGCCGTATGTCATACGAGAATTCTCCGAGGGGTGCCCTGGGAGAAGCGGCGGCAGCCGCGACCTACTGGTCTACACCCTACAACTGGCCGGTGGTCGGCTGGATGAGCGATCTGCAGAACGTGCAGCGCGAAGATGTGGAACAATACTATAAAGAACACTATTCTGTTTCGAATGCCGTGGCGGTAATTGTCGGCGATGTGAAAGCAGACGAAGTATTCGCGCTGTGTGAAAAGTATTTCGGTCCAATCGCGGCGGAGCCGCTACCGCGACCGGTGGTGACCCGCGATGCGCGCCAGCGCGGCGAGCGCCGAATCGATGTCGAGTTCGACGCCAGTCCGATGGGGAGCATTCTCTGGCACACGCCGCAGATCGGCCATCCGGATATACCGGCACTCGACGTGGCGTCGAGTATTCTGTCTGACGGACGTACTAGCCGCTTTTTCAAGAATATCCGCCAGACCCGCATCGGTCAGGCCTCGGCAGGTGTCGATGCCTTTAATCGTTACCCGGGGACATTTAACGTGGATATTCAGCCGTTTGGCGATCACACGCTTCAGGAAGTGGAAGACTCCGTGTACGCGGAAATTGAGCGAATGAAAACGACCAAAGTGTCGCAGTGGGAAATAGACAAGGTCATCAATCAGGGGGACGCGGCGCTGGTGCGTTCGCTCGACAACAACATGGGTCTCGCGTATCGGTTGGCCAACAGCGAGACGCTGACCGGCAACTGGCGCTACTTTGTCGACTATCAGGATGCGCTGAAGAAGGTGACGCCGGATGACGTCATGCGGGTTTGCAACACTTACCTGACCCGCGAGAACCGGACGGTCGTGTCTTTGGTGAAGCCATACGCACAGGAGACAGCACAAACACCTGGCAAAGCCAACTGAAGCGGAGTACGAAATGAAACTGTTCACAATACTATTCGCACTGGGGCTTGCGGCCTCGATTGCGTCGGTGACACTGGCGGCCGATGCCGGCGTGTCGCAGGGCTCGATTATGATACAGAAGTATACCACCACGCCGGTGGATCTGCATATCCCGACCGTGGGCGCCGAAGTCGAACGGGTAACTCTCGACAACGGCCTTGTTCTCTTCCTGTACGAAGATCACCGGATTCCAATGCTCAATGCTCAGGCGCTCATTCGATGCGGCAGCATCTATGACCCGGAAGAGAAGAACGGGCTCTCCGGTTTGACGGGAACGGTCATGCGCTCGGGCGGCACGAAGAACATTTCGGCAGACTCGCTCAACAACCTGCTTGAGTTTATCGGCGGATCGATTGAAGTTGGCATAGGTGTTGAAAGCGGCACGGCGACCCTGAGTGTGCTGTCGAAAGACACCGACCTCGGAATCAGGTTGCTGGCCGATGTGCTGCGCAACCCGGCTTTCCCGCAGGATAAACTGGATCTGGCGAAAACGGAGATCAAGAACGGTATCCGCCGCCGCAACGACAATCTCGGCATGGTCGGAGGACGGTCATTCCGCAGTGTGATCTATGGATCGCATCCGTATGGTCGCGTGCTCGAATGGAGCACGGTGAAAGGAATTACCGTGCAGGACCTGGCTGACTGTCACAGCAGGTTCTTTGCCCCCAACAATATCATGATTGCCGTATCGGGTGACTTCGCGAAGGAAGACCTGCTGGCCAGAGTGAAGCAGTATTTCGGCGATTGGGCGAAATCCGAGATTCAGTTTCCGCCGGCGCCGCTAGTTGCCAGGAAGTTCAATCCCGGTGTGTTCCAGGTGCATAAGGAAACCAATCAGACCAACGTGAATATCGGTCTTCTTGGGGTGAAAGAAGACAACCCGGACAAGCCCGCGATTGATGTCATGAACTATATCCTCGGCGGCGGGGCATTCGCCTCACGTCTGACCTCGCGTGTCCGCTCGGATGAAGGTCTCTCGTACAGCGTCAGATCGGCATTCGACACCGGGTCAAAGGATTACGGAACATTCAGCGCGGGCTGCCAGACGAAGAGCATCACGACGTACAAGGCGGTCGGCATCATGATGGACGAGATCGCGAAAATGGAGAAATCCGGCGCTTCCGACCAGGAAGTGACGGATGCCAGGGATGCTCTGGTCAACCGGTTTGCATTTAATTTTGACTCGGCGGCGAAGATCGTTCGCAGCTTAATGTCGCTCGAGTACGACGGTTTCCCGAGTGATTACTACTCGAGGTATCTTGAGGCGCTTCGCAAAGTCAGTCCGGCGGACGTGAAGACGGTTGCACAGAAGTATCTTAAGACGAAGGATATGTCGATTGTCGTGGTCGGCAATCCGAAGGCCTTTGAAAAGCCCCTGACTCAGTTCGGCAAGATCACCGATATCGAGTTGACGGCGCCCGACCTGAAATAGCACGAGGAGCAGACATTTTGAAGGAGAATCAGAGATGGACGAGCCGTTGTCTTTGCCGGAACATTGTGACCGGCTGATTGAAAGTCAGGGACGCGTCCCGGATGCCGACCGTCTCAACCAGCTCTTCTCCTTTAGCTGGGAGTACAAAATGAGCCAGAATCCGGAGTGGGCGACGCAGCTCGGCCACCCCGGATACGACGGACTCTGGACTGACTGGAGTCACGACGCGGTAGAGGAGCGCCGGAGTGCGGTCGATTTGCAGCTCAAGACGCTGGCGTCGATTTCGCGAAACCGGCTGGTGCCGGAAGACCGGCTCAGTTACGACCTGTTCCGATGGACGCTTGAGGATGAGAAGGGGGAGTACTCGTTTCCACGCGAACTGCTTCCGCTAACCCATATGGATGGCGTCCAGCAGGATGCCGCGCGAATACTGGCGATGATGCCGGTCCGAACGGCAGAAGAAATCGAAAATATCATCTGCCGTCTGCATAACCTGCCCGCATTGATTGATCAGACTATCACGCTCATGCAGGAGGGGATACGGCAGAGGATCACGCACCCGCGCGTGACGATGGCCGAGGTCCCGGCGCAGATCCGGAATCAGATTGTCGCCAGGGCATCTGACGCACCGATGCTGGCTGCCTTTGCGGGCATCTCACATGAAGCGGCCGACGCCAAAATGCGGGCGCTGGTGCATGACGCTGAGCGTGTATACACGGACAAAGTAGTGCCCGGTCTTACGAAATTGCTCTCGTTCGTAGAGCGGGAGTATATGCCGACCTGTCGGGAGGAGATCGCATGGTCCGAACTCCCCCAAGGCAAAGAATGGTACGACTGGCATGTCGCACGCAACACCACCACCAATATGACGCCGGACGAGGTGTTTGAGGTCGGGCAGAGCGAGGTTGCGCGAATTCGGGCCGAGATGGACCGGATCATGAAGCAAGCGGGCTTCTCCGATTTCGCAAAGTTCTGCGATTACCTTCGGACTGAGCCAAAGTTCTACTTTAACGAGCCGCGTGACCTGCTTACGACATATAGAGATATCGTCAAGCGCGTCGATCCGGAGTTGATCCGCTTTTTCGGTTTGCTGCCGCGCCTTCCATATGGCGTGGTGCCGATTCCGTCGTATGCGGAGAAGTCACAGACCACTGCTTACTACCAGCCGGGATCATTGAAGGGCGGCCGACCGGGATACTATTATGCCAACACCTATGACCTGAAGTCGCGGCCCAAGTGGGAGATGGAGGCGCTTTCGCTGCATGAAGCCGTGCCGGGACATCACCTGCAAATCGCACTGGCTCAGGAAATGGAGAACCTGCCCGAATTCCGCAAGAATCTCTGGATCACCGCATATGGCGAGGGGTGGGCGCTTTATTCCGAGAGCTTGGGAGAGCAGATGGGATTCTATCAGGACCCGTATTCGAAATTCGGACAATTGTCGTACGAAATGTGGCGGGCGGTTCGTCTGGTGGTCGATCCGGGCATGCACGCGAAAGGGTGGAGCCGTCAGCAGGCAATTGACTTCTTCGCCGGCAATTCGGGCAAGCCGCTGCACGATATCACGGTCGAAATCGACCGCTATATCGTCTGGCCGGGGCAGGCCATTTCCTACAAGATCGGTGAACTGAAGATCAAACAACTCAGGAAACTCGCCGAGCAGAAATTGGGCGAACGATTCGACATCCGCGCTTTTCACGACGAACTGCTCGCATCCGGCTGCATCCCGCTCGCGATGCTGGAGGAGCGGATGAAATCCTGGACTGACCGTATGGCCGAATAATGGGCCGCTCATTGTCTTTTGTCGGCGCAATTACTGCTTCGGTGGACGCGGATCACTTTCCGGTCACTCAAACCCTTGCTGAAATGCTCCGATAGCTTATATTGGAGCGTCCGCGTGCATCATCAAACCTGCTTGGAGGCGTTGATTCCATGAGATGGTCGGTAATTGCAGCTATAGTACTTTTCATCCTGCCGAGCGCTTCATCAGTTCTCGGTATCGATCTCAGCAAGGGATTTCTGTTCGACGTTCCCCCCGAAGTCGCTCAACATCAGTTCGGNCGCATNCCGGTTTCGACGCTTACTCATGAGGACAGTATGGCGATCGAATCCTACATGTTTGCCGGTGATACGCTCCGGCTCCTTGCCATACTCGTTGACTGGCCGGATCGTCCTCATATGTATTCCAGGGAACGGATCGATTCTCTCATTTTCTCGCGTGGTGTGCTGCCGGGCGGCTCGGTGACCGACTATGTGGAGGAAGTGTCGTACGGCAAGGTGACAGTCTGGGGCAACACGGTCGGCTGGCACCGGGTGGCGACTCCGTATACCAATCAGTTCGATTTCACCACCGTGCTTCCGGACCTGGATCCGGTCATTGACTTCACTCAATATGACGGTAACCACGACGGCAGTGTCGACGCCATTGTTTTCGTGCGCTCAGGGACCGGTCGGGAAGACTCGCATGATCCGGTAGATATCTGGTCGTACGCATACATAATGCCGATCGGTTCCGGTTGGGGGCCGTATGACGGGGAAATGATACCCCGATGGAATACCTCTCCGGAGGCGAGGCCGTTGCATGATTCCATCAGCCCGCAGGATTTTTCAGGGGAGATCGCACTGAGCAATATTCGCGTCTTCAGCCACGAGCTCATGCACAATGTCGGTCTGCCCGATTTGTACGACTATGACCAGAAGCTCACGGTTTCGACTTTTTACACGCCTGACGACGCCAACGATCATCCACTTTATAACTGGTGCATCATGGGTTACGGCGGGTACGGCATTCTGTCGATCGGCTCGGAGAACCCGTCGCATCTCTGCGGTTATTCGAAAAAACGCGCCGGCTGGATCACGCCGACCATTCTGAACGGCGGCGAGTACCATATCGTTCTCAATGACATCGAGACGTATGCAGAAAACTCGCTCTATCTCCTGCCGATTACGTCATCGACCGGCGAGTATTTCCTGCTCGAATATCGTAATCCCCGCTCCACCGCCAAATTCGACAAGACCGACTCGGATTTCAGTGTCTACTTCTACAATAACCTGAAATACGGCTGTGACACGCTTGACCCGGGACTGCTGATCACGCATGTCGACGAAGATGTCTCCGGGGGTTGGAGCAACAACGGCACCCCTAACTATGCTCATTACATGGTCTCGGTGGTGGATGCCGGTTACAATCCCTCGAGAACAGTCACCTCGAATCCCGAAGGCGGCCCAAGTGACTCCGCGCAGTGGTGGTATCCATACGAAACGCGCAAGGGGGCTTGCTTTTCGAGCGATGTACCCGGGCAAACGACTTTTGGCCCCGCTACGACGCCCAGCAGCAACGGTTACGGTGGTCCAACCGGCATAACGGTGCGGGTCGACTCCACCGTCGGAGACAAGCTGTATGCGTATGTGCTGTTCGATCGCGATGGCGACGGGATCGCGGATAATGTCGACAATTGTATCAGTGTCGCCAATCCGGATCAGGCCGATCCTGACGGCGATGGAATCGGCAGCGTCTGTGACAACTGTCCGACTGTCTATAATCCCAATCAGGCGGACAGCGATCACAATGGCATCGGCGATGCTTGCCAATCGTGCTGTGTTGGTACAACCGGTAACGTGAACATGACCGGCATTGTCGATCTGGCCGACCTCAGCTCACTGGTCAGCTATCTCACAGGACAGGGATATATTCTCCCGTGCTCCGATGAGGCCAACGTAAACAAATCAGGAATTGTCGATCTGGCCGATCTGAGTGCACTGGTCAGTTATCTGACCGGCGGCGGATACGTGCTGCCGAATTGCCTGTAATAGCGATCAAGATGCAAATTGCTTACGGGCAGCTCTGGAGTTTCTGGAGCCGCTTTGTCGCGTCGGCTAATGCTACTGGGGGCGGATCGGCATGCTGCATACGCTTTATAAATGACCGATATTCCGTCATCGCCTCAGCCGTGCGCCCGGAACCTTCGTAAGCCATACCGAGATAATATTCAATCAAGCTGTTCCACGTGATCAAATGAATGCGCCACGTCTGGAAGCGCGAGCGAGCCGTTTCAAACGCCTGGGCTGCCTCGGCGTACCGGCGTTCGGCCAGGAGCGTACGACCGAGCAGGAAGAGTGACGGAACGTTNGANTCCANANTATTCNNCGAATTCTGCAGGAACGCCACAGCCGAGTCTCTCTGGCCGCGCACCAGNGCNNTNANGGCACGTCCGAACTGGCAATTNGGNANNGTNCANCCNTTNNNNTCCATTTCNTNNTTCAGCGNATNGGCCAGTNCCAGCGCCGATGCGGTNTCANCNGATTCNGCCAGCAACCACACCAGGTAGTGTCGGTATCCCACCGGATCGCGCGGCTCCGTGGCCCGCTGTATTTCGACACAACGCCGCATTTCCGCAACCGCTTCGCGCGACCGACCGATCTCCCAGTCGATGAATGCCCGGGCGGCGCGTTTGGTTACAACGCCGTCGAAATCACGCATCTGTTGGTCGATGGTAATACCACTGTCCAGAAGGGCCAGAGCGCGCGTGAATTCGCCCCGCTGGGTGAGCACAGCCGCCTTGCAGTATCGACCGGTCGATTGAACGGGTGCGCTGGGTACGCTAATCATGAAGTCGAATACACTGTCGGCCTGCTTGTAGAGCCCCATATAGATCGACAACTGGCCGATCTTCTCCAACGAGGCGTACCGGGAGAAACTGGGACGTATGGCGACACTCTGCCGGTAGGCGGCAATGGCTTCGGCAAAGCGACCGTTGATCGCCAGAATATCTCCCTTGGTGTCGTAAGGGTTCGGTTCATCGGGGGCCGCTTCGATATACTTGTCGGCTTCCATCAGCGCGCTGTCGATCAGGCCCATTCGACTGTAGGCATAAGCCATATAGCAGTGAGCCAGTTTGAAGTAAGGATCGAGCTCGAGACCTATGCGATAATAGTGCAGGGACTTGGACGGGATATCCAGTGTCGCGAAATACTGGCCGAGCAGGAAGGCGGCGTCCATCTCATCGGGATAACGCTTCAGCAAATACATGAGTGTGTCGACGGCCTCCCCGAGATTGCCCGCGGCCTGGGCCTCGAGACCCTTGATGTACAACTGTTCTTTCTCCGTGCTGGCGGATGAGTAGTACGCAGCTTTGGCGAGGTAACTTATGTTCTGATACCGGGCCAGATAATAGTAGGCCATGGCAAACGACGTATCAATGGCCACCGCCCGACGGAACTTCTCCATCGCCTCTTCCGCGTAAAATTTCCGCGTGAGTTCGATGCCTTCCAAGTAGTAACGGTAGGCCTCTTCGGAATGAGTGGTCACGTCTGCGATCTTCCTGTCCGCTTCCGCACGCGCCGCCTCAGGCAGGGGGAGAAGGGACTTGACCGCAGTCGTGATGCGGTCTACCACGCTGAAGACGTCCTTCTGATCCGCACTTTCGATTCGACGCGTTCCGACCACGCGGCCATCGGCCGGATCGATGACGGTCACGGCGAGGGCCAGGGCAGGTTGTGTCTGCAGAATTGTGCCGGTGACGAGCCATTTCGCTCCCAGTGTCCGGGCGGCCGCCATGGACGCAGTGTCGCCGGCGCCGCAGATCAACTGATGTCCCTGTTGCAGCAACACAGTGGACATCCGGCTTTCGGGCACAACCTGAAGGTATTTGGACTGCGAAAGATCAGTCGCAACCAGATTGGCCATCAGTTGACACAAGCTGTCAGTTTCTGCGGCTTCAGACAGATCCCGAAAATAGGCCACCGCCAAACGCGGTTCCTGGGCAACCGTCTGGTCGGTGGTAATACGCAACTGCCATGGAATGGCAACCAGGATCAGTACGGCCGCGGTTGCGGCCAGCGCCAC
>PQAP01000009.1:0-17438 GCA_003105265.1 candidate division GN15 bacterium
ACCACGCCGAAAAACACCACCCAGTTGCCGACCATCGCCATGAACTGCCCCGACGCTGACAGCGAGAGGTTCGAGAAGAAATGGCCCATGCCCTGCCAGTCCACGAGCATCGGGATGAATGTAGATGAAATTTGTTCGATAAAGTCGGACCGTAAATACCGCACCAGGTTGAACCCGGCCGTCGTTCCGACAATAAACGCCAGCGACCACCGCGAAATCCATCCGATTTTGTGCGACAGCCGCAAGAGCAGCAGCAGCCCGAATATGACCGGGAGCCAGTACAGGAAGTTGAAACCGGACTCGTTGTAGGGCACTTTGAAGTAGGCGGAGAGCCCTCGCGACAGGCGCGGTATCAGGTTGCCGACAATCGTCGACCAGAATCCCATGCTCATCCAGTACGCGGCTGACATTCCCACATAGAAGTGCTCGGCGAATTTATAGATCGGATTGTCCTGGTACAGAAACGACATGATTGCCAGCGTCAGAAAGGCCGAACAGGTGACGAGAAAGCCGCGCAGGATATTATGCTCCTGCACGCCCGACATCTGCCCCGCCTTGAAAATCCAGCTGCCGACGAAAATGGCCGCTATCACTGCCGTCAGAATGATCGTTGTCCGCTTCATTTCTGACCCGCCTTTCGGCCCTTGAAATAGGCGATGTTGGCCAGAATAATGAACACCATCACGACAATGTGCGCCATCGTCTGCGGGCCCATCATCTTAAGTGCCGGCTTGTCGACTTTGTCGAACTGCGGATACCGCTTGGCCAGCTCGTATTCGTATTCCGCCGCCCCTTTGACTCCGCCGAGAATGCCCAGCAGCTGCTTGGGATAGTACGGGTACAACTGCGGCGCAGAGACCGCCGCGGCGCCCGCCGCCACCGGCACGTTGCCGGGATCACCGACAAACAGCACCCACTCCTTCGGCCCGGGATACCCGCCGCCCATCGACACGAGCAATTTCATATCGCGGCACGAGGTTACTCCCTCGAGCGCGGGGATGCTGTCCAGGGGAATTGAATTGACATCGGTAGGATACATCTTGCGGAGATTGGTGACGATGACATTCATCATCCCTTCATTGCCGGCCTTGTATCCGAGGTTGACGTAGTCAATCCCCTCCTTCTTGTCGGGAAACTCCTTGCGCACAATGTTGTCGAGCGTCTGCGTCAACAGCGCCTGCCCGGTGGCCCACGCACAGATGAACACCACTTTGTCCCCCTTGACGAGGCAGTGGCGCGTGATCGCATTCGCCATCGGCTGCACCTCCGGTGCCATCGCCGGGTCGAAATCGAATGACAGCATCACGTGCGAACCCGCCGGCAGCGATTCGATCTTGTCGAACACGCGCTTCACGATTGCTGTCGGCTCCTCGGAGAATGTGAACGGGAACAGAATCGGCAGGGCGGTCGCAACAAAGATGAAGAGGAAGATTACCCGTCGGTCGACTTCCTTCGCCTTTAGTGTCCGGATCAGCAGGAAGACCAGCCCGCCGCCGATAACGATCGCTGAAAACACGATGCCCACGAGCGCGGACGATAGGAGAAGCGGGTGTGTCATGCCGTCATCCTTTGTCTCCGCCGAGGTACGTCCGTTCGATACCCAGAATCAGCCGCAGCGACATGGACACCACACCGAGACTCACCCCGATCATGATCGCCCGCTGTCCGGCCAGATTTGGGAAGGACATAATCCAGACCGAGAGATCGGGAACGCGCAGTATCGACCAGGAGTCCGGAATCCACGCCGTGAGGAAATACCCGATCGGGGTTCGCCCGAGCAGGATGATGAAGGCCGCCACCAGCAGAATGGTCGCTTCCCGGTTGCGCGCCCGGAATGCCCGGTACGACGCCGACGCAATGAAGAACGCCAGAAGCGCGTACATGGTGGAATTGAGAGGCGACATCAGCGTTTCGAAAATCGTCTGGAACCACGAACCGGAGGTCGTGAGCGATGCCCCTATCCCGCCCGGATTGCCGATCTTGAACAGCCCCGCCGCCAGCATCAGCGTAAATGCGCCGAGCGTGACGACCGAATACCACCAGTCCTTCTTGCGGCGCCTGAGGTTGTTGGTGTGAATCCTGATCAGGTTGCCGCCGCCGAGAAAGAACGCGAACACCGCTATAATATCGAAGTAGACTGAGAAATTCTCCCCGAAATCGGTCAGGGGCGGACTGAAGACGTAGGCGATCAGAAAGATGCCGACACAGAACGTGATGATGAGAGGTACTTGTCGCCGCATGCTGTCAATTCGTCTTGAATACTGAGTTAAGCCAATCCGCGATGTTGTTCATGAGATCGATATTCCACGACTGCCCGACCGTCACGGCGATCGTGCCGATAATCATCACCGCCAGCGCAATCGCTTTGCCGACATCCTGCCCTTTGAGCGAGCCGAGTTGTTTTGGCTCGTTGGAGAGATACGCCGAGGCCGCGAACAGTTCTTCACCGATTAGCGTAAAGTCGCAGGCCACGACAAAAAACGGCAACTGCGTGGGCATAGCCGTTCCGGCAATCTGGATCGCGCCGATAGAATACCCTGTCTCCGCCATGATGAGCGATTCCGCAAAGAACGCCCCCAGGTAGAAGCAGGTCGCCGGTTTCTCCCGCACCATGATTCCGTTGACCGCCGCGACATACCCGAACTGCTCGTCGGTCACATAGTTTACCATGTCGTCGCTGTAGGCATCCGGTCGCCCGGCCGCCAGATACGAGGTCTTGATCGTCTCCCGCGCTGCCGTCATCACCAGCGAACGCGACACCGGCATGCGGATCTTGGTATCGTAGTCGGCGATTGTCCGCGCGACATGGCCGAGAATCGTGATCCCGGCAATCGTCTGCACGTTATCCATATCCTGTGTGCCGGAGATAAACAGGATGGGCCGCCCCATTTCGGTGGCGCGACCGATTGCCTCATCCACCGCCTCGAGCCCGGCGATCCGTCGGATAAACAGTTTTTTGCCGCGGCGCGCCGTCTCAATGAAATAGACGACCGACCCCGCTATGATGAGGCCGATAAGAAACAGGTATTTGCGATTGAAGTTGATCCACTCCCGCTCCGCGATGATCGGCGCCGTATGAATCGATTCTGCCTGCCCGCCCGGCCCCACGGCGACCACATAGTACACGTAGCGGTTGCCGTGCGAGACCGTTTCATCGCTGAACTGGCTATCCCCCTTCCCGGCATCTCCGACCTTCTTGTATTCCCCGCCGTTCTCCGAGCGATATATCCGATACCCAATGACTTTTCCGTGCAGCAGCCGATCATCGATCGAGGGCACCCACGTCAGATCGATCGCCTCGCCGTTATCGTACTTTCGATCGGAAGCAATCAGCGAGGTAACCGGTGCGGGCGGAACCGTGTCGCCGACTACGCCGACAAACGCGGTATTCGTTTCACCCGAAGAAACTGACGGAAATAGGAGCGTGGCGGCGAGGATGATGACTAACCATGGCAAGTGGGCGCGCGAAATGCACCGGCAGGTCACACCTGTCACTTAATGACTCCAAGCCAGTCCCCCATGAGGAAGTCAATACGGCCGAGCAGGAGGGAGATACGGCTCATTACCGTGTATCCGAACGAAGCGCCGAAGGTCACCATGAGCACAAATATACCGACTTTGGCCGCGCCGCCAAAGGCCCCTTTATGTTCTTTGGAGAAAAAGAAGTAGATCAGGGCCGTAAACGTCCCAACCGCTACGACGATATTCCCGACGATGTCATACGCGGAGGCCGCATAATTTGCGCCGAAAAGCGGACGGATCGTATCTTCCACCTGCACCATAACGTTCGAGGCAAAGTAGATGATCAGGTTGAGCCCGGCGGTGGCGCCGACAATGAACGCCAGTGGCCATCGCGACAGCCATCCGATCTTCGGAATCAGGCGAAGCAGCATCATCACGCCCAGCGCGCCGCCGATCAGAAGGATATAATCCGGCGGCTGGGTCGGGTCGGTGGGGAATATGCCCAGCCACAACTTGCCGTAGAGGTTATCCCAGAAGTACGAGACAAACCAGTAGCCCGCCGATATGCCGATGAATACCGCCTCGCAGAACTTGTACCAGGCGTTATCGCGATACAGAAACGAGATGATCCCGAGCGTAAGAAACGCCGCCGTCCAGAGCGCAACGTGATGCATGATGACGCCGTCCATGTCGCTACGTCCTCTTCTTCTTTCGTTCGTGCAGGAAGTACGCCACGTTGCCGATCACGATGAACACGACCATGACCATGTGTCCGAACGACTGCGCCACCATGAACTGCGCCCCTTTCCCCAGTCGCCCGGTGAGCTCCTCTATTTCGGCGGCACCCGACATCCCGCCGAGAATCCCCTTGAGTTGGCCCGATCGAACGTAGGGATACATGCCGGTGGTCTGCACCGCCGTGTTCCCGGCCCCGAGTATGAGGCCGAACCTGTCCACGGCGATCAGCACCCATTCGCGCGTTCCCGGATAGCCCGCGGAGAGATTGAATGAGTAGTCGATTCCCGAGTAATTCGTAATATTGCGCACCAGGGGCAAGCTGTCGTACGGCGTGCCGCGATAGTCCGTCGGAAACATCGACTTAAAATCCGACCCCATCCGCTGAATGACGAACTCGTTCCCCGACTGGAATCCGAGATTGACGTAGTCGACGCCGTAGACAAGATTCTTCGCCTTGATTTCCGGCTCGGCAAGTATTTTCGCCAGCGCGAGATTTGCCTGCTGGGGTCCCTGCGGCCACAGCCCCATGATGATCACCTTGATATCGTGTTCGAAGCAGTAGCGTATGAACGCCACGGCCATCGGCTGAAGTTCCGGCGCCGACGGCGGATCGTAGTCGAACGATACCAGCACCTTGGAGCCGGGCTGGAGCTTCTTCATCCCGTCGTACAGAAGCTGACCTTCCGACGAGATCGGCACATGCAGCGAGATGGTCATCAACAACGGCAGTGACACCGCGATACCTACATACAAGAATACAATACGGCGCTCCGCCGGCTTTCCCTTGATTGTCCGGTACAGTATCCAGAGCATCGACGCCGCGATCAGGATACACACCAGTATCGAAAGCCAGGTCGGGAACATCAGGTCTTCGTACCACCCGACCCGCTTGCCGGCATACAACAGCACGCAGGCAATCACGGCTACCACCACCGCCAGGTATCTGTAGATTCGGCCGCTCATATCAATCCCCTCCCAGATGCGATCGTTCGATACCAAGGATGATTCTCAGCGAAGAGGACACGATACCGAGCGCTATTCCGATCAAAATGGCCCTCTGCCCGGCGGTATTGGGAAAATTCATGACCCACGTTGACAGGTCGGACAGCCGGTAGTGCTCCGGCAGGAAGCCGACTAGGATATCGCCGATCGGCACCCGTCCGAGCATGACGAAGAACGCCGCCAGAAGCAGCAGCGTGGCTTCGAGGTTCCGCGCGCGAAACGCNCGATACGATGCCGAGGCGACAAAGAACGCCAGAATCGCGAACATAGTCGAATCCAGCGGCGAGTAGACGTAGTTGTAAATCCAGTCGAAGGCCGTGCCCGGATCNCGGAAATCCCGNCCNCCCGCAAACCCGACNCCGGCNGCNATCAGGAAACAGGCNATCGTGATNGCNGCNTATCCCCAGCCGGGACGGCGCTTGATAACGTTCTCGATGGAAAGCCGGAACAGGTTCAGCGCTCCAAGCCAGATCGCAAACGCCGCCACAATCGAGAACCAGTCGGCCGACCAGTCCGCCATCCGGTTGAACGGGAAATGCGGAATGAAGTAGGCCACGACGAGAATGGTCCCGACAATTCCGGTTATGAGCAGGGGTATCTCGCGCCGCATCAGCCGCCTATCACCCTGAAGAGCTTAGCGAAATCGAACAGCCCGAATGTCTCGAGCAGGATGCCAATAATGATCGCTGCCAGTACCACGCCCTTGCCGATATCCTGCCCCTTCAGGGATCCGAGTTGCCTCGGTTCCCGCGACAGATACGCCGAAGCCGCGAATAATTCCTCGCCGATCAGCGTGTAATCACATGCCGCCACGAAGAAAGGCAATTGCGACGGTTCCGCGGTGCCTGCAATTTGGATCGCTCCTACAAAATTCCCCGTTTCAGCCAGGATAAGGGCCTCGGCGTAGAACAGCCCCATCATAAATATTGTCGCCGGTTTCTCCCGCACCACCATGCCGTCGATAGCGGCCGCATAGCCGAACTGGTCATCGGTCAGGTAGTGCACCTGCTTTTCCTTGAATGAATCCGGACGTCCCGCCCGCGCGTATGCTTCCTTGACCACTTCCCGGCAGGTCACCATGACCAGCGAACGCGACACCGGCACTTCGAGCCACGTGTCATATACGGCCGCCATTTCGGCGACCCGACCCAGAATGGTAATCCCGGCCAGCGTCTGCACCTGGTCCATGTCCTGAGAGCCGGGGATATAGAATATCTTCCGCCCCATCTCGGTCGCGCGGCCGACCGCTTCATCCACCGCTTCTAATCCGGCGATCTTGCGGATGAAAATCGGCTTGCCCGCCTTGGCGCGCTGGATATAGTACACGATGAACGCGCACAGAAGCAGGAGTCCCACCAGCACATTGATCCGTTGAATGTTGAACCATTGAGCCGAGGATCGCGCCGGTCCCACCACCTCGGATTCAGTCTGTGTCTGCCAGATCACCTTGCCGTCCACGGTAGAGTCGTTGACTGCCGCGACCTTGTAGAAGTACGCCGTGGTGTCGGTTGAATGAAGCACCTGCTCCCAGAATCCGGTCCGCACCGGAATCTTGCCGTCGAAATACTGAAGTGTGCCCGCCGGTGATTCGCCCAGCGGTTCGAACGCACCCGGTTGCCCGTCGACACTCGTGGCCCGGTATATCTGATAGTATTTGACCTTCCCGCGCGATTCATCGGTGGACGCCTGCCACGAAACCGTCAACGACCCACCGGCATCATCGGGTGTATCCTCCGCCTTCACTTCCGTCGGCGCCGCCGGTGCCGCCTCGATAGGAGCCGTGTTCACCTGGGCTTGGATATACGCAGACGCGACACTCGAATCGGTAACGGGCGTGGTTTGAGCCAGGGCAAATATGGAGGAAAGAAGCAGAACCTGACCAACAACAATCAGGAGAGAATAAGTTCGAATTCGGCTATGACAGCATCGTTTCAAATCAGCGGTCCTCACTGCGCCCGGACACAAATTACCGCTCTCCGGCATTTCCCCGAAAAGACGGCCGAACCTACGTCATTCTCGAACTCAATCTTCCGGGAAATGCACAATTCAACAGCCAATTCCCATGTCTGTCCCGGAATCCCCTCCACACATGGCCCAAGCTACCGTCGGCGGCAATCCAAGTCAAGACAAAAAGGCCACAGTTCATGTCCTTGTTGTCGATCTGCCAATATGTTAGCGGAGAGGCATCTAACCGTCGACTGTCTTCCTCTCACTGCACAAACTCCGCAGTTCTTGCGTCTCATTAAATCGCGCCGATCACCTCGACAGCGTGTAAAAGGGTGAACGTCGACAGACATGCCCCTGTAGGATCGCTGGACATGATTCACGCAGGCGCACTCCAAAGGTGGTATGGCACATTGGCGGTGCTCGGCAATTTGCTCCTTTACAAGGGGGCAGGGCAGAATTATACTAACCGGCTCTGGATGAAGCGCGGTCGCACCCCAAGACCGGAGTCTCGGGCGGACCGCAAGTAGTAACGATAGTACAGGATTGTGATGGCGAAATTCAGTAACCCCAATGATATCAAGGTTATAGTCGCAACCGATTGCGGATCAACCACGACCAAAGCTATTCTCATCGAATATCACAACGGTGAATACCGCTTGATGACCCGTGGCGAGGCCCCGACTACTGTCGAGGCGCCGTTCGAAGACGTCACCATGGGTGTGCTCAACGCCGTAGCCGAGCTTGAAGAGCTGTCCGGGCGGAAATTGCTCGACGATAAGGGTCGGTTTATCACCCCGGCCAACGGCACTACCGGCACCGACGTCTTCATCTCGACCTCGTCCGCCGGCGGTGGCCTGCAGATGATGGTGGCGGGCGTAGTCCGTTCCATGACGGCCGAATCTGCCGAACGCGCCGCTCTCGGCGCCGGCGCCATCGTCATGGACGTCATCGCCAGCAACGACAAGCGGCTTCCCCATCAGCAGATTGAGAGAATCAGACGCCTGCGCCCCGACATGATTCTGCTGTCGGGAGGCATCGATGGCGGCACGACCACCCACGTGGTTGAGATCGCCGAGCTGGTGGCGGCCGCGGACCCGCGCCCCCGTCTTGGCACCGGTTACAAACTGCCGATCATCTACGCCGGCAACAAGGACGCCACGGAGGCGGTGAAGGAAGCGCTCTCCGATAAGGTCGATCTCAAGACGGTCGAGAACCTTCGCCCTATTCTCGAGCGCGAGAATCTCGGCCCCGCGCGCGAGGAAATCCACGAGCTGTTTATGGAACACGTGATGGCTCAGGCGCCGGGATATCGAAAGCTAATGTCGTGGACCGACGCCCCGATCATGCCGACTCCAGGCGCGGTCGGGCTGATTATTCAGACTATTGCCAACCAGTACAATATCGAAGCCGTGGGCGTAGATATCGGCGGCGCTACCACCGACGTCTTCTCGGTCTTCCGGCCGGACGGCAAGACGCCCGTGTTTAACCGGACCGTGTCCGCTAATCTGGGCATGTCGTATTCGATTTCCAACGTATTCGCCGAAGCGACCCTGCCGATGGTGATGCGCTGGGTGCCGTTCCTCATGGACGAGCGGGACCTGAGAAACCGCGTGAAGAACAAAATGATCCGCCCGACCACCATCCCCCAGTCGCTGGAGGAGTTGATTTTCGAGCAGGCAATTGCCCGCGAGGCGCTGCGCCTTGCCTTTATCCAGCATCGCAGTTTCGCAACCGTACTCAAGGGCGTCCAGCAGCAGCGCACGATTGCCGACGCCTTCGAGCAGTCCGCTTCGGGCGCCACCATCGTGAACATGATGACGCTCGACATGCTGATCGGTTCCGGCGGGGTGCTCTCCCATGCGCCTCGACGGCAGCAGTCGGCGTTCATGATGATCGATTCCTTCCTGCCCGAGGGAGTTACCCGTCTCGCGGTGGATTCCATCTTCATGATGCCACAGCTTGGTGTACTGACCGAGGTTCAGCCGAAGGCAGCCACCGAAGTGTTCGAGAAAGACTGCCTCATTCATCTCGGCACCTGTATTGCACCGTCGGGAACAACCAGGAAGCCGGGCCCGGTGATGAAATACACGATTGAGCTTCCTGACGGCACCGTCTCCGGCACGCTCAACCACCTCGAGATGAAGATGTTCAAGCTCGGTTTGCAGGAGAACGGCCTCCCCATAACGGTCAAGGCCATTCTTGAGCCGGAGCGCGGGTACGATCTCGGNGCCGGTAAGGGTGTCAAAGTCGAAAAGGAAATTCACGGCGGCGTNGTCGGGATTATTCTCGATGGCCGNGGCCGCCCGTTTGATTTGTCGTCGCTGAGCGAACAGGAACGCGTCTCGTACCTGAAGGCATGGAACGCGGAGTTGAACATTTACCCGGAAGGGGCTCCCCAGTAAGACAGGAGTGAACGCATGAACGTCTGCTTGCGGATTTTGTTGATCGGTTTCTTGCTGGCCGCCGGGCCGGCAACCGGCGCTCTGGCCGGCACCTATGTCAGCTTGAACGGCGGTTTCCATATCACTTATCCCGAGGATTGGTATCAGGTGGATTACCGCACGGTCGACTACACGCTTTCCCAGGGCGGGTCACGCCGCACGATTTACAACTATGAGGTTGCCCTTGCGCCGAAAGCATCACCGATGTGGAATGCCGGCGCCTACATGATGCTGACCATCGACTCCATTCCCAATATGACGCAGAAGCAGATCGATTCGATTCTGCAGAACCTGGCGTCATCGGTCGATCGACCGGTCAACAAGAATCATCCCGGTATGACGTTCGATGCCGGCTGGCGGCCGCTGGAAGTCGCCTACTGGCCGGACCAGAATATCGGCGCGGTCTCGATTGAACCGGATGTAAAGTCCGGCGATCACACGCGCACGCTGGTCGTGCTCAAGTTCTTCCCGAAAGGAACAGCCAATTTCTATTTCTATGCGCCCGATACCACCTGGGATGCGAGCAAAGGGGCGTTCGCCGGCATCATGGCCTCATTCTCCACAGTCGATGTCGAGAAAGCGCTGCCGAAGGAAACGTTGAAAGTTGCCGACGCCAACCGGCTTAAGGAAGAACCGAAATCAAAGGGCCTGCCGAAATCGACCGTGCCGGTCAGCGGCGGTATCGTCGTCATACTGATAGCGATTCTGGCCGCACGTCGCCGCCGTGCCAGAAAACAACAAGAGAATATTCCAACCGAATAGTCGAAGGATTCCCGCATGGGTCACGCATATACGCCCGGTCTCAAGGTCACTGACAAGCTGCTGGTTAAGAAACACCGCATCCTGCCGCTGAAAGGGGACGTTATCGTCAAAGTCGGCGATAAGGTATCGCCCGACAATGTCGTCGCCCGGACGCTGCTCCCCGGCAACGTGGTGCCGCTGAATGTCGCCAACAAGATTGGTATCCCGCCTGAGGATATCGATTCGGTCATGCAGAAAAAGGTCGGCGACCGGATCAAGGCCGGCGAAGTCGTGGCGCATGCGCGCCCGCTCTTCGGCCTCAAGTTTCTCGGCGGCAGCAAGTGCGAGGCGACAATCGACGGCACTATTGAGTCAATCTCCCACATCACCGGCCAGGTGCTGCAGCGCGGCGAACCGAGCCCGGTCGAGGTCAAGGCATATCTGAAGGGCGAAGTGATTGAAGTAATTCCGCGCGAGGGCGTGGTGGTCGCCTGCACGGCGGCGTTCGTGCAGGGCATTTTCGGCATCTGCGGCGAGACGTTCGGAGAACTGAAAGTCGTCACGCCGGATAATGGCACAGTGCTCGACGACAAATTTATCGACAGCTCCCTCAAAGGCAAAGTGGTTGTCGGCGGATCGCTGGTGACCGCGGCGGCCCTGCGGAAAGCCATCGATGTCGGCGTGCGCGGCATCGTGGTCGGCGGCTTCGATGACAAGGACCTCAGAGATTTTCTCGGTAAAGATATTGGCGTGGCGATCACCGGCTCCGAGGATATCGGCACTACGCTCGTGGTTACGGAAGGGTTCGGCCAGATCAACATGGCGCTTCGTACATTCGAGCTTCTGAAACGGCACGAGGGACAAATGGCCTGCATCAATGGCGCTACGCAGATTCGCGCCGGGGTCATTCGACCGGAAGTGGTCATCCCTCTCGAAGCCGGTGCTTCTATCGCCGGATCCAATGGCAGTGGGGAAATTGAGGGCTTGAAAGTCGGTTCGCCCGTGCGTGTGATTCGGCATCCGTACTTCGGTCGACTTGGCGTTGTGTCGGATCTCCCCTCTCCCTTGCAGGTGCTGGAATCTGAGTCAAAGGCCCGCGTGCTGGAAGTGGAATTCGAAGGCGGTCTGAAAGCGGTGATCCCGCGTGCCAATGTCGAGATGATCGAGGGCTGAGCGGGTCAACCTCTGACCGCAGCGTTACTGCGGCCCCGACCTTTCCCCGTCCTTCTGTTCCGGCGCGGGATCAAGCCGCGTAGAGTCCTTGAGTTCGTCCGGGTGTCCCGCCGGAGCGTCACTCTGCTTCTCCTTGGCTTTCTCACAGCCGGACAGCCCAACCACCGCACAGAGCACAACGAATATCAGCAGTTTCCGTAACATCTCAAGATCGACTCCAGTTAATGCTGGGAAGAATTCACCATGAAATCAACTACAACTAATACGGCCGCAAGCAGTAACGGCATTTTCTGCGGAGGGTGGTTTTTGTTGACCACCGGGCGCAGCCCCCGTACGTTGTTTATTCATGACAGGTGGCTTGGGGCCAGTGATATTTTAGCGCCAACCACGGCTGCCGGACAGTGTAGAAGAAGAGTATGCAGATGCTTTATTCCCAAGTACTTGCGGTTAGTTCGATTTGGAAAATTGTCGGCGAAACTTCGACTTTCGGCGTGATCATTCTTGCCATCCTGTGCGGCATGTCGGTCATCTCGTGGGTGGTCATCTTTCACAAGTGGCGCCAGTTTCGGGCGGTCAGCTCGCATACTGAAAAGTTCCTCCACCACTTCCGGCGGACACGCAAGCTCGGTGAGGCCCACGCCGAGGCGCGCTCCTACGCCGCCTCACCGATTGCCAACATCTACCGCTATGGTGTCGAAGAACTCATGCACCTGCGAGAACTCAAGAACGGCAGTGCCTCCGGTCAATCTTCGGGTACCGGCCTGACCGACCACGAGTTCGATGTTCTCGAAATGACCATGGAAAAGACCATGACCGACGAGATGGTCAAGCTCGAGCGCCAAGTGGTCTATCTCGCCACCACCACCAGCGCCGCCCCGTTTCTCGGCCTGCTCGGCACGGTCGTCGGCATCATGGATTCATTCTGGTCGATCGGCGAGCGTGGCTCGGCCTCGCTGGCGGTCGTCGCGCCCGGTATCGCCGAAGCGCTGCTGGCCACGATCGTCGGCCTTGGCGCCGCAATCCCGGCGGTCATTGCTTACAACTGGGCCAACGCCCGCACCAAGAACCTGCACGATCGCTCCTCCGGTTTCATTCTCGATTTTCTCGCGCGGGCGAAGAAGGAAGAAATCTGATGCGTCGCCCGCGAGCCCGCGCTTATCATCAACTGGCCGATATCAACATCACCAACCTCGTCGATGTGGTGCTGGTGCTGCTCATCATTTTCATGATTTCCGCGCCGCTCTTACAGTCCGGCATCGAAGTCGACCTGCCGAAAACCACCGCGGCCCCTATTGAACAGGAAGCCGAAGGTGTGGTGGTCACGATCGACAAGAAGGGCGGCATTTACATCGACGACGTCTGGTCGCGGCTCGACGATTTCAGTTCCAAGCTCGACAAAGAGATGAAACTCAAGCACACCAAATCGGTTTACCTTCGTAGTGATTCGACTGTCGCCTACGGCGTGGCTATTGCGGTGATCGGTCAGATGAAGGAGATGGGAATCGAGCAGATCGGTTTGGTGACCGCCCAGGCGGAGCGCGCCAAACGGAATGCCCAGAAGAAATGAACTCTTTGCGCCTCGACATCGGCCTCTCCATCGGGCTGCATGCGGTTGTTATTACCGCGCTGTTACTCGCCGGCAGTTTTGCGACCACCAATCGGTTCAAGCCGGGAGAGATTATCCGGGTATCGCTCACCGCGGGCATTCCCGGCAAACCGGCGCCGGTCATGACTCCCGCTAAAGCGGCCGCACCGGCTGTGGAACAGCCGACCCCGATTCCCACCAAGGGCGCCAAAGCCATAGCGAATACCAAGAAGCCCAAGCCCGCTCCCAAAAAGAAGGGCATACCGCGCAACGAACAGGCCCAGTTCGAAGCCGAACGGGCGACCAACCAGATCATCACCGATTTCGATGGCACCGGCTCGCCGTTTGCCGGCGCCACCGTCGACAATGCCTCGTTCAATTACCCATACTGGTTCGAACAGGCCTTCACCAAGATTCAGTCGAACTGGGTCAACACCGTAGAAGCCGACGGCGAAATTGTATGCGTCGTCTATTTCCAGATAATCAAGTCGGGCGGATTGCTCGATGCCCGCGTGGAAACCTCCTCCGGCATCGAAGCATTCGATCAGGGCTGCCTTGGCGCCGTCTATAAGTCGGCGCCTTTCCCCCCGCTCCCGAGCGAGTTCGCCGATGAAGTCATCGGCATCACCCTGCCGTTCAAATACAGTCCGAGGTAACCATGATTCGTAGCTACGGAATGATAATCTCCCTGACACTGCTTTCGGCTCTGACGCTGGCCGCNTCNGCGNCCGCTCAGGGTGACAGGGTGCGNAATATNTATTTTGATACCATGCGGTCNTCCGATGCCCGCGCNATTCAGGTGGCNGTCGAAGATATGAAGTACGTCGGCACTGAGTACATTACCGCCGGGGATTCTCTGATCCTTGGAAATATCACCACCGTCGTGCGCAACGATCTGGATTTCTCCTCCTACATCGATGTCGTCAAGCCGGACTCGTTCTACATCAAGACGTACGAGATAAAAGTGCTCGATCCGCTGGCCTGGCGACGGCTCGGCGCCGATCGCGTCATCCGGCTCGAGGCGGAGTTCATCGGCGGTAATATCCGCGCGCAGTGGCGGATCATCGAGACCGCCGGAATGACCGAAACCGACAAGGGCATGCTCATCCAGGGGCGCTACAGCTGGCGGGAGCTGGCCCACGACATCTCCAACGCTATCGTTCACTCGCTCACCGGCGACGAGGGGATCTTCCGAACCAAGATCGCCTATATCAAGAAGGTCGGCGGCGGCGCCAAGGAGCTGTTTATTGCCGACTACGACGGCGCCAACGAACGGCAGCTTACCAAAACCGGCACAATCAATCTCTCCCCCTGCTTCACTCCCGACGGTAAAGAGATTTACTTCACCAGCTATCTCGACGGCGATCCGCATCTGTATAAAGTCGATGTTCTCTCCGGCAAAGTGAGCAAAGTAGCCAGCTATCCGGGTATCGTGGCAGCGCCGGCTGTCGCGCCCGACGGCAAACGCATCGCGGTCGTGCTGACCAAGGACGGCAACTCCGAAATCTATGTGCTGGATATGCAGGGCAAGATCATCAAGCGCGTCACCAACAACAAATCGATCGACACTTCTCCCACGTGGTCACCCGATGGCCGTCATATTGCCTTTGCCTCCGATCGCACCGGCGCGCCCCAGATATACATTACCGACGATGACGGCATCAGCACCAAGCGCCTGACCTACGAAGGGGATTACAACGACTCCCCTATCTGGTCCGATCGCGGCGATCGCATCACCTTCGTGAGCCGCACGCCCAGCGGGCGATTCGATCTGGCGTCGATTGACACATCGGGAGCGGATTATCGCGTCCTTACCCAAATTGGCATGAACGAAAATCCGCATTTTTCCCCCGACGGCCGACAGCTCATATTCGCGTCGGACCGCCTGGGCACGGGCGACATATACACCGCCGATATTACCGGTCGCAACCAGCGCCGCCTGACCCATTCCGGCGGCTGTTCCAATCCGATCTGGGGCCCGATGACCCAATAGCGCTATCGCACAGTAAGTTAGGCGGGTAAGGGCGGGACTTTTTTATTTTGACCGTCATTGACTTCGCACGTACCTTAGTCTGAAACGGTAAAGAAGTAACTAAGTACAGTTTACTAATAGAGGAGAGTTTCACACATGAAGAAATTAGTCCTATTGATTGTATTGGCCTTGTCCTTTGCCTTGCTGTTCGGCGGTTGCGGCAAGAAGAAAGAGCCGCCAGTCGAAGCGCCGGTGGTTCAGAAAGAAGAGCCGAAGCCCGAGCCACCTAAAGAAGAGCCCAAGAAGGAAGAGCCGAAGCCGACTCTTCAGGAATCTCAGTTCCAGACTGTGTACTTCGACTTTGATAAATACAATCTCCGTCCCGATGCCAAGGCCTCTCTTGACGCCAACTACGCGCTCCTGAAGGAGTTCCCGAACGTGATCATCAAGATCGAGGGGAATTGCGACGAACGCGGGACGGTCGAGTACAACCTGTCGCTCGGCGAGAAGCGCGCCCGTGCTGCGATGGACTACCTGGTCGGGCTCGGCATCGCCGCCAACCGGATCTCCATCATCAGCTACGGCAAGGAACGCCCCGCGGTCGAGGGACACAACGAAGCGGCCTGGGCGAAGAACCGTCGCGACGAATTCCGCGTTATTTCCCAGTAACGCGCCGGAAGTAGATCGGTTATGCAACACTACAAATCATATGCTGCCGCCATGCTCGTCATGGCGGTTTTGCTTGTCGGGTTCATGTCCTCCGGATGTGTCACCAAGCGGGATATCGAAGGCGTCAACGAACGGCTCGACAGCATCGAGCGCCAGAACGCCGAAACTCAGCGCCTTGTGGCCCGGCTCGATTCGGTGATTTCGAACGGCGCCGACGCCGACCGCAAACTTCGCGCCGACCTGTCCTCTTCGGTCGATGACCTTCAGGAACAGGTCGCCAAGCTGCTGCAGAACTATGCTGATCTCGTGGATCGACTCGATGCTCTCCGCCGCAGCCAGGTGGTCAAACTGCCGCCCACCAGTTCTCCCGGTGCGGAGCCGGCTCCTGAGGTCGGAACGTCGACCGCGCTCAACGTCGCGTGCGACCGTTCCTATGATTCCGCCTTCATTCTCGTCCGCAAGGGACAGTACGACAAGGCGATCACGGGCTTCAAGAACTTCCTCGACTCCTGCCCGAACCATCAGGCAGTCGCCAATGCCTACTACTGGATGGGCGAGTGCTATTATTCGATGGAGAAGTATCAGGACGCCGTCGCGCAGTTTGATTATCTGCTCAAGAACTACAAGAACACCGTCAACGGCAGCCGCGCGTTGTATAAGATGGCGCGCGCCAAGCAGGAATTGAAGCAGAAGACCGAAGCCAAACAGCTGTTCGAGCGACTTATCAAAGATTACCCGAGCACGCTCGAGGCGGAGCAGGCGAAGGACCGACTTAAAGAGCTGAAATGACCGAGCCCCTCAATCCGCTTGCGGTTCGAATCTCAACCCCGGCCAGGGAATCATTCCTCAGCCGGGGTTTCTATCAGCTTGAAGAAAGTTCGCTGTACGTCCCCATAGGCGCGGGCGACAGGCGCCGGAATTACTTTTCGTCGCTCGAATCGGAACACGTGCGATTCGATATCGACCGCACCGGGCGGTTGATGTTCATTGAGGTCATCGCCGCTCGCAGTACCTGGGTCGTAAGTGACAATTTCGAACTTCCGGTCTGGGCCCAACCCGCCGACATTCGATTCCTCGGCTTCCGCACTTCGATACCAGATCCCCGGATTCTGACTGATGAGACCCGGCAACGGCTGCTCCTTCGCTTCTCCTCTGCTACACCAGAGCAATACGTCTCCCTCGCCGATAATGTGATTCTTACGGTCGATGGACGAGGCGCTATTACGTCGGTTATCGTGAACGACATCGTCGATGACCTGGCCGGCCGTGAAATCGCCCGCTTCCGCGCGGGTCTCCGAACCGAGCCGCCAGTCTCAGCAATAGCACAAGTATAAGCGCTCCATTGCCGGTTGGCTAATTGCACCGCCTCATTCCGGCGAGGGCCGGAATCCAGCTTCTCCATTATCGCCACGACGTGATTGACTTCTGCACTAACACTCCCGTACCTTTTGCGCATGTCGGTCGCCCCATCGGACATAGTGAAAGAGCACGAACAGCTCAGGAAGCAGATCGAGCATCACAGCTACCTCTACTACGTCCTGGATAAGCCCGAGATTACCGACGCGGAGTTCGATAAGCTCTACGACCGCCTGCTCCAAATCGAGAAGGCACATCCCGAACTGGTTACGCCCGATTCCCCCAGCCAGCGGATAGGTGCACCGCCATCCAGGAAATTCCCGCCGGTTCAGCACCGTGTCCCGATGCTCTC
>PQAP01000009.1:17538-25716 GCA_003105265.1 candidate division GN15 bacterium
GTTCACCGGCCTTCCCGCTCTTGCCGATGACACCGGACTTGAAGTCGATGCCCTCGGTGGCGCGCCCGGTGTCTATTCTTCGCGCTACGCCGGCGAGAATGTCACTTACCGCGAAAACTACGAGAAGCTGCTGAGGGAAATGAAGGGTGTTCCGGCGGACAAGCGCACTGCGCGCTTTCGGTGCGTGGTCGCCATTGCCTGGACGCTGGATGATGTTCAGATGGCGGAAGGTGTTGCGGAAGGATTAATCACCGAGGACTCCATCGGTGAAAAGGGCTTCGGCTACGATCCCGTCTTCTACTTTCCCCCGCTCCGCAAACGTTTCTCGGAGATGACGGTCGAAGAAAAGAATCGCGTGTCACACCGGGGCAACGCCGTGCGGGCGGCCCGAAACCTTATTGCCGCCCGTCTCAAACACCACGACTAGCCGGTAGCGCCTTTACCGTTTCCCCATTACCTGCGGCGTCGGTGTCGTGACAATAATCGTATCGATCAGCGTGTCGACACCACACGCATTTCCGGCAATCAACCTGACGTCGAACAGCCCGGTCGTGGTGTAGGTGTACTGCGGGTTCTGCTCGGTCGAGGTACCGACGCCGTCACCGAAGTCCCATGACCACGTGGTCGGCTGACCTGTCGATTGATCGGTGAACGTCACGACGCTATCGACATACACGGTATCCGCCGTCATCACAAACTGCGCGGTGGGGGTAGTGTCAACCACGATCGCCACCGTGGCCACGGCGCGCCCGGAGCTGCCGTCGAGCGTCAGTTTAACCGTGAAGGAACCGGATTTCATAAACGGATGAACTCCGTCGGCGATGCCGTTCAACTGCTCCGGCGTGGTGCCGTCGCCGAAATCCCATGTCGAGGTCGTCACCGCACCGTGCGACAGGTTGGCGAAGTCGACCGATACACCGATGCACCCTCGCGCAACCGACGGCTCAATTATGGCCTTGGGAACCGAGTCCCATTGCGCAGCCGACTCCTTGAGCAACTGCAGCGTATATTTTGCGTTGTGCACCCCGCGCGAGCCGTCCTTCTTGTACAGCAGATAATTGAACAGAATCTTGGCCGCGTCCGAGGGCACGGTCGAATCGCGGAAGAACGCCGTGGTATCGGTATCGGCGCCGGTCAGAATCGGATACGCCAGCAGGAGATTCTTGATGCTGTCGCCGAGCGCGCGGATCGAGTCGAGCCGGGGGAAAGCCGTTCCGTCGAACAGATCCGTTACCGTCGCCGGCGAACCGCTGTGACAGCCCGCTACATTGCAGTTGGCGACATACTGGATTCCCGAATTCTGATCCAGGAGCTTGAACGTATGCTCACCGAAATCATAGCCGAGTCCGGACCCGAAATGACACGAGAGGCAGCCGTTCTTCAGAGAGTCGTTCACCGTCCCGTGCGAGTTCGTGATTGTCGCCGTTCCGAATCGCACGCCGCCCGTGCCGATCATGATATTGGCCTGCGCGCTGTTGTGCGGACCATCCGGGCCGATCGTGTCGAGCCGGACTGTCCCCGGCGCGGTTGCGAAGATCGGAACGTGGGCGGCCATGTGACAGATCGCGCACTGATTGGATTTCCCCGCGCCGTAATAGGTGAAGTTGCCGAGATCGGTGGTCGGCCGCTCGCCGCGCAGCGTGTCCATCCGCCAGTCGCCGTAATCGCCCGTGTGCGGGAGATGGCAGGTGAAGCAGTCCACTACGCTCGGACCCGTCACCGCGGAGGTGCTGTCACCGGCCACGTATTTCTTGAATCCCTCGCTCGTGTGACACCGCTTGCCGCACGTCGACGTAACATAATCCTGCCCGCCGTAATCGATCGTTGCCTCGATCAGCCCCGATGACGCGTGGCGCGAATTCTGCCACTGCGCCAGAGGGATGCGGATGATCTTGTCGTCATCGCCGTGACACCGCTTGCAATCCTCCCCCAGGGTGGAATCGTATACGGTGTTGTTGTTGACCTGGGTGATCAGTTTGTCGCAGCCGACCGCCACAAACAGGCCGGCCGTGAGTGACATAAGGATACCCAGCAGAAGCAGTTTCTGTACCACGATACGCAGACCTCATTCTGAAAGGACAACACGCCTATATAGCTCTGTCGCCGACGGGAGTCAACGGGTAATTGGAACCGGTCGGCTGTGCACGGTTACAATATAGAGAGCGGTGTTGGTATTCTCCAAAAGAGCTTGCGCCATAAGGGCCGGTTCCGTATTTTTTGCGCTGTGGTGCGCCGACCGTCCCGGTCCGGTGCATCGTGCTATATGATGAACTGCGCAGGCATATCTGCATGATTTCGAACCCTTGCTTGGCGGGCTGTCGGCACGCCCGATTGAGGTATCTCGTGTCAAAAACTATCGTCTCTGTTTTTCTCGGGCTTGTGCTGTCCGCGTCCGTTTCGGCCGGGCCGGCCATGTCCTTCGACCACCCGGACACCACCTTCGCCAGCAACGTCGCCATAGACATTATTCGCCACGCCAATGCGGTCTGGCTGGCCACCTCCAACGGCCTGAACTACACGCTCGATTCGGGCCGCACCTGGCTGCTGTACAACAGCGGCAATGGCCTGATCAGCAGCGATGTCTCCGCCATGTGCTCGAACAACGGCCGCCTCTGGGTCGCCACCAACCATTCGCAGGAGGTCCAGGGCTCGGCAATATCATATTCCGACGGCCTCTCCTACAGCGATGATGTCGGTCAGACCTGGACCCGCGTCCGCTTCGATTCCCTGACCCCGCCGATCAACTACGTGTACGGCGCATTCCGTACGATTTACGATGTCGCCGCCGCCCAGGACCGGATTTTCTTCACGGCCTTCGCCGGCGGATTCCTGACGTCGAATGACAACGGCGTCACCTGGCAGCGCCTGTACGCCTCCAAGAACGATTCCATAAATTTCTCCGATTTCTACGGCGGCCTGGTCGGATCCCTGAACCTGCGGAATGAGTACTTTTCCTGCGCTGTCGATACGTCCCACGGTGACTCGTTTTTTGTCTGGGCCGGCACCGCCGCCGGGATTCTCCAGTACGTCTTCGTGCAGCCCGGGGACAAGTTCTACGCCAGTCAGGTGCATGCGCTGGCGGTCAGCCCCGACTCGAATCTCATGTTTGTCGGTGGCCGGGACGGCGTCCTGTCCCGAGGCAACCGCATTGGTCTGCGCTTCTCATCTGAATTGAACCTCCCCGCTGACATAATCACCTCGGCGAAGACTGTCGGCAGCAATGTGCTGTTGGGAGTATTCTCGGGAAGCTCCGCCGCTCCCACCGCACCGTACCTGTTGAGTTCCGATAATTTCGGCGACAACTTCTCGGAGGTTTCCCTCACTCCGTCGTCGGGCGTTGTCCGCGAGTTTGCTTCGGTGCGCAATCGGATCTATCTCGGCGCCGACAGCGGGCTCTATGTTTCGACCGACAGCGGTTCGACCTGGAGTCACATTTGGGTCGACTCGTCCAATGTCACATCGGCCAACCGCAGAAATATCGTCAACAGCGTCTTTCCGCTGGGCGATACGCTCTGGGTCGGCACCGATTCCGGTCTGGTCGTGCTCCACTTGAACGCGACCGGCGTGATCGATTCTTCCGCCTACCACGTCTTTGCGGAGAGCGATTCTACCGGCAGTCGAGTCATCAGAGTCAGGGCTCGCTCTCACGGTGACACCACCGCTGTTTGGACGGTCAATCGGGCCGCGACCGGCAGCGGCGTGCCGATGATTGGCCGCTGGTACTCGAAAGACGCCGCTTTCTGGCAGACCTATCAGGTGAGCCAGATCACGAACGACATCGGGTTCATCGGTGACACGGTGCTCTTCCTGCAGAAATATGGCGTTCGCATGACTCGTGATACGGCCAGTCCCGCGGATCCCTCGGTATATTTTGTGGTCGCGGACAGCACCGACAACACGGTGGTGATTTCCGACAACTCAGCTACCTCCACCCACGACTCCGTTTTCTGCATGACCCTTACCGGTGACACGCTGGTACTGGGTACCGGCGGCGGCATTGCCGTCTCGGCGAATCGTGGAAAGTCGTTCAAGGTTGTGCGGGCACAGTTGAATTCCGCGCTGCCCGATGTCGTGGTCAATTACACTTACCTGAATACGCTCAACACCACGCCCGGTGAGGGCTCCACCGCAGGCATGACGGGTGATTTCGTCCCGGCGCTGGCTGTGCAGTATGTGCCGGGCAGCCCGGCCCGCATCTATGCGTCGTGCCGCCGTGTCGATTACGGCGCCGACGGCATCTCGTGGGGGCGCGTGATTCTCGATACCGTCAATAATGTTGAAATCCACAGGTATCGCTGGGACCCCATCTATACCGAAGGATTCGCCTGGAATTTCGAGAATCTGGGACAGGATACGCTGCTGCTCCCGACTGATCAAAGTCTTCTCGTGATGGCGCATCCGGGCAGCGCGACGCTTCAGACCACCGATACGCTCGTCTTCAAGAGCAAGCGCGGCCAGGACCTCCTGTTCGGCGGAACGCCAGTCTATTCGGTCCGCGCCGATGGTGATCTGATCTGGGTGGGCACCGATGACGGCATTGTGCGAATCGGCCGCGATTCCCTCGGCTCGGCCCGGCTCTTCATTGTCACCGACCCGGCCGATGAAATCTACGCCTTCCCCACCCCCTTCAGCCCCCAGCGCGGTCAGAATGTCCGTTTTCACTTCAGAGTCGATGCTGCGGCGTATGTCACACTCGAAGTGTACGATTTTGCCATGAACCTGGTCAGCAGGCCGATCGACAACATCTACTATGCGGCGGGTATTTATCCGCCAGGCGATCCACTTGATTCGGAGCGACCGTACTGGGATGGTCGCAACGGCCGCGGCGACCTGGTCGCGGTCGGCGTCTACTATTTCAAGGTCACCTACTCGACCGGCCAGGTTAAGTGGGGAAAACTGGCGGTGATGCCATGAAAGCGAGAACCAACATGAAATTCCTCGGCCTGCTTCTCGGAACGATTCTCTGTATCGCCGGCAGTGCTCTGTCAGCCGACGGCAACGGCGGCTATGCCGGCTCGTTTCTGCAGGTCCCCATCGGCGCCCGACCGACCGGCATGGGCGGCGCCTATCTGGCGCTCTCCAATGACGCCGCCGGCGTGCTGTTCAACCCCGCCGGTCTGAACACACTCGAGAAGCCGCTGTTCGGTACCTCGTATCGCGCCATGACCCTGGATCGCACGCTCGGCTATGCCACGCTGATCTTCCCCGTCCGCGGCCAGTCGGCGCTGGGAATTCACTGGCTGTATGCCGGGTCCGGTTCGGTCAGGGTTCGTGACGCCAGCGGTATTGATCTCGGCCGTGATTTTAGCCAGAATACGCACGTTTTCGGTGTCGTATTTGCCAAGCGTTTCTCCAATATCGCGGCGGTCGGCACCAAGTTGAGCTACATGCAGGCCAGTATTCCTGAGGTCAAGGCCTATTCGATCGCCTTCGACTTCGGCGCCACGTTTTACCTCAGTCAGTTGGTTAGCCGGGAGAAACGGGACAAGCAGGCCGTGCAGGACATTCAGGTAGCCGTGGTTGTCAAGAATCTCTCCGCAAAATTTCCGTGGAACAGCGAAAAGTACACCCGCAAATACACCACCGATCAGTACGCCTACGAGCAGGATGACAAAGTGCCGATTGAAGCCGGTCTGGGCGCCTCGGCCCGCTTCCTGAAACGGAAACTCATTCTGGCCAGCGATCTTCGCAAAGCCGACAAGCAGAATGTCCGCTTCTACGGTGGTGCCGAATATTACATTACCCCGGAATTCGCCCTGCGCTCCGGCTACGGCGACAAACGGCTTGCTGCCGGTGCCGGGTTCATGTTCAAAATGGGGTCGCGGGCGCTGGCGATCGACTACGCCTTTTCGGCGGACAAAGTCGACGAGGGCTCTGAACATATCTTTTCGTTTGATCTGTTGTTCTGAGCGAGGTGCTTATGAGCAAGACCGGCAGAAACATTTTCCTGATCATTCTGGGCGTGATCGCGGCCATTTTTGCCGTCGTCCTGGGACGCAAGTGGCTACAGAAAAATCGCCAGGTTAAAGGCGGAGATAAGCACGCATGAAAATCACTTCCCTCGGAATAGCTCTCGTCCTGCTCTTTCCTGGCCTCGGCTGTCTCTTCCCCGTCGCAGCATCGACCGACAAGAGCGGCCTCGCCATGATGAAAGTCGAAACCGGCGCGCGCGCCAGCGGCATGGGCGGCGCTTATGTGTCCATCACCGGTGACCCGATGTCATCGGCCTACAATCCGGCCGGAATTCGCGGTATCAGCCGGTTCACGGTCGCGCTCGGCCACAACGAATATTGGAATAATGTCCGGCTCGAATCGGGCTACCTGGCCTCGCCGCTCAAGGGCCGATTCTCGCTTCTTTGCGGTGTCAGATTCGCCAGTATCGGCAATATTGAAGTCCGGCAATCGCCAACCACCGAACCGGAATCGTTCGCCGATGCCCACGACATTTCATTCAAGACTGGACTGGGTTATCGCTTGAGCGACAAGCTTTATGCCGGTTTCGGGGTCGGCTGGTTTTTTGAGAAAATCAGCTCGTTCCGCGGCAGTTCTTTCAACGCCGATCTGGGCGTCCTCGCTTCCCTCACACCGCGGCTGAATGTCGGTGGCTCGGTGACCAACATCGGTTCATCGTTCATCCTGCAGCAACAGAACGCTTACGGCTCGCGCGAGATATCGCTGCCGACTACTTACCGCGTCGGTGCGTCCTACAGCCGCAGCGGCGCTCTCGGCGCGGCTGATATTGTTGTCCTCGACGACAAGGCCCACCTCCATCTCGGNGCNGAGAANCAGATTCGCAAGTATTTCGCCCTGCGCGCCGGATACATGTTCAACTATGACACCAAGGGNATGTCGGCCGGGGCCTCGTTCACGCGCCGCAATCTCACGATCGACTACGCGTTCGTCCCGTATACCAGCGGTATCGACGACACTCACCAGTTCACATTTACGTTTGGATTATAAGTAGGGAGTCAATTCATGGCCAAGTACAAGATCGCCTGGCTGCCGGGTGACGGCATCGGAAAAGATGTCATGGAAGCCGCCAGGATCGTCCTGGATCGCGTTAAACTCGACGCCGAGTATATCCACGGCGATATCGGTTGGGAATTCTGGGGCAAGGAAGCCAATCCGCTTCCGGACCGGACCATCAACCTCTTAAAGAACAGCACCTGCTGTCTGTTTGGTGCGATTACCTCTCTTCCCAAGGAAGAGGCCGAGAAGGCGCTCATCCCCGGCTTCCAGGGAAAAGGGCACATTTACGCCTCGCCGATAGTACGGCTCCGCCAGGAATTCAATCTTCGTACCAACCTGCGCCCGTGCAAGGCCTATCCCGGCAACCCTCTCAACTACAAGGAGGGAATCGATATCGTCGTGTTCCGCGAGAACACCGAGGACCTGTACTCCGGCGTGGAATTCTTCCCGCTTCCCGACGAAGTCCGTGAGGTGGTGAAGAAGCACAACAAGAAGATGGCCCGTTTCGACAAGGCGCCCGCCAACGAGGTTGCCGTATCACTCCGCATCAACACCAAGACCGGTTGCCGGAATATCATCACTGATGCCTTCGAGTTCGCCCGCAAAGAGAAGCGGCCGCACGTGACGATCGTCGAAAAACCAAACGTTATCCGGGAAACCTCTGGCCTCATGGTCCGCACTGCCCGTGAAGTGGCGAAGAATTACCCCGAGATAAAACTGTATGAAGCCAATATCGATGCCATGTGCATGTGGCTGATTAAGAACCCGCTTGACTATTCGGTGATCGTCACCTCCAACATGTTCGGCGATATTATTTCTGATCTCTGCGCCCAGTTGGTCGGCGGGATGGGATTCGCCGCCTCAGGGAACATTGGCGATAACTACGCGGTATTCGAGCCGACTCATGGCTCCGCCCCAAAGTATGCGGGACTGTACAAAGTCAACCCAATCGCCATGCTACTGACCGTCAAACTGATGTTCGATTGGCTCGGCGAGAAAGATAAAGCGCTGGCGCTGGAAAACGCGGTTGCAGCAATCGTGAAGGAAGGTAAAGTCCGCACGTACGACATGGGCGGAACCTCGTCGACTCTCGATGTCGCCAAGGCCGTCGCCGCGAAACTGTAGACCGACCTCTGCGTATTAAATGCCGGAACGGCTACCGAATGGTCGGGCGCGTCGGCGCCCCATGGCGTGCTAAGGGTTTCAGGG
>PQAP01000009.1:25816-46857 GCA_003105265.1 candidate division GN15 bacterium
GCGCGGACCGCGAGCGTTCCGGCGCGCGAACTGTCGTCGACACCCGGCGATCAGTCGGAGCAGAAAACGGTCGCCATGCCCAATCCCGAGCACGAGCCCTTCGACCACCAGACGGTGAAGGCCGACGTCGATGTAGCGGTTGACGGAACCGCAGCCACTTCGGACCGGTCATGGGGCGAGATCGAACTGGAGCGTTCCGATGAAGCCTCTGCGCAGCCCGAACACACCGAAGCCGCCGCTCATTCATCGGATCACGTCGACAGCAATCAGGGTTGGCCTGATTCCGGCCGCAGCAAAGCCGAATCTTCCAGCGGTGAACTATCCATCTCCGGCGAGCTGGCCGAACTCAAGAGCTTGGGCCGGTACCAAATTACCGGCGTGCTCGGCAAAGGGGCCATGGGCACCGTCTACCGCGGGGTCGATCCCGCCATCAACCGCCCCGTGGCGCTCAAAACCATTCGTCTGGACTTCATCAACGATCCCGCCGAATTCGAGGAGCTGAAAGAGCGGCTCTACCGCGAGGCCCAGGCCGCCGGCAAGCTCTCGCATCCCAATATCGTAACGATCTATGACGTCGGCTCCGAGGGACCGCTCCAGTATATCGCTATGGAGTACCTCGAGGGCCAGACGCTAGAAAACCTCATCCGGAAAAAGGTCAAATTCAACTACCGGATTATCGCGCAGATCATCACGCAGATGTGTCAGGCGCTGGAATACGCGCACGAGCGCGGCATTGTCCACCGCGATATCAAGCCCGCCAACGTGATGGTGCTGTCGGATTACCGGGTCAAGGTGATGGATTTCGGCATCGCCCGCATCGACTCTAACTCGATGACCAAGACCGGGATAGCCATGGGCACCCCCAACTACATCTCGCCCGAACAGCTCAAGGGACTGCCGATCGACCGTCGCGCCGATCTGTTCTCTATGGGCGTGGTTATGTACGAGATGTTGCTGGGGCGCCGGCCATTCAAGGGTGAGAATATCACCTCGCTCATCTACTCGATCCTGCACCATGAACCGGAGAAACCGTCCGCCGTGAACCCGCAGATCCCGTTATTGTTTGATCATATAGTGATGCGGGCGCTCAAGAAGGTGCCGGCGGAACGGTATCAGAAAGCCACTGAACTGATGGCCGACCTTCACGATTTTGTGGAAAGTTTCACCGCAAGATAACTGAACGTTCGCTTCATTTTTTTCTCCTATAAAGAAACCGTCACCGAGCCAGTGACGGTTTTCTTATTTTCAGTCAATCCGATGGCCGAATCGATCAGCCGAACTTGCTGCGCCTGCTATTTCCCCTTCTTCCCCTCGTCCGCTCCCAGTATCTCTTCCGCCAGCGACAGCGCCACCCCTGACAGCATTACCTCGACGCCGAGCTGGGTGAAATCCGAGGAAATGAGCGAACGGTCAATTGAGGCATAGACACTGCACGATGCCCCCTTCTCCACCACCAAACCTGAGAGACGATTGGTATCCTCGGCGACAAACGTCACTTCGCCCAGTTCTTCCGAAAGCACATAGCCGGAGCAGTTGTGCAGTTGGAGGTGCGAGTTGCCCGTATACACCACCACCAGCATCCCCCGCTTGCGCCCCAAACTCGTCTCCGGGTACACCTCTAAAGTCAGGATTCGCCGCTCTTCCTGGTTGGTGATTTTCAGCCGGAAGTGGTCTTTCTCGAACGAAATCTTCTCGGCGCCAAGCAACTTGCCGATCTTGTCGGCATCCTCTTGTTTGAAACTGCTCTGCATAGGTCGGCTTCCCGGATTCGTAGGCGGTTACTTCTTCTGCGAATTGCCGTAGTCCTGCTTGTTCGGAGATTCGACTTTCGGCGGCTGTTCCGAATTGGCCACGTCGGTCGAGCCCTTGACGCTGTCGGTCTCGTCCCGCATCGCCTTCTTGAACTCCCGTATCCCCTTGCCCAGTCCCTGGGCCAGTTCCGGCAGCCGCTTGGCTCCGAATATGAGCAGGATCACTGCGAATACCAACAGCAATTCCATGGGTCCCATGCCAAACATATCACTAACCTCCTGAGACGATCACGTCTCTAAATGTACCACCACCGGAAATAAACGATCACCAGCAATACCACCAGCACCGACATGAAGTTGATCTTGAACATCAGGCCGATCGTGAACGAGATCGCGTAGAATTCCACTTTGGTCGTGTCAAATCCTATAACAACCGATTTGGACAGAAGTGTCTTGGCGCCGCCGTCCGGCAGGAACGTCCCCATGATCTCCCCGACCAGTCCGCCGAGCACCGCGCCCAGCACCAGCGCCACGATAATGAACGTCAGTTCTCTCTTTTTCACAGTCTCCCTACGGGTTTGGGTGATATACAGTAATTCAGTACCGACTCAAACACCTTGAGTCCGTCGCTCGATCCGATGATATCTTCAACCGCCCGCTCCGGGTGCGGCATCATGCCCAGCACATTCCCTTCGGCGCTGACTATCCCCGCAATATTGTTGATCGATCCGTTCGGGTTGGCCGCCGCGCTCGCGTTGCCGGAGGCATCCGCATAACGGAACAGCACCTGGCCGTTGTCCTCCAGTTTCCGCACGTCGCTTTCAAAATTGTAGTAATTCCCTTCGCCGTGCGCGATCGGTATCTTCAGCACCTCCCCCTTCCGGCAGACGCCGGTAAACGGGGTGTCGGTCCGTTCGACCCGAATGTAGATAAACTTGCTGTTGAACCGGAGGTGATTGTTGCGCAGAAGCGCGCCCGGCAGCAGCCCCGACTCGGTCAGCACCTGGAAGCCGTTGCAAAAGCCGATCACGATGCCGCCTGACTTGGCAAACTTGATCACGTGCTTCATGATCGGCGAGAACCGCGCGATTGCCCCGGCGCGAAGATAATCCCCGTGCGCAAATCCGCCCGGCAGAATGACCGCGTCGCATCCCTGCAAATCCTCCGATTTGTGCCAGAGAAACTCCACCTTCTCCTTCATGGCGAACCGGACTGCGGCGTACGAATCGTAGTCGCCGTTGGAGCCGGGGAATGTCACCACGCCGAACTTCATCAGATCTTCTCCACCGAAAACCGCTCTATCACCGGATTGGCCAGCAGTTTGGAACAGACTTCATTGATCTGGCGGTCGATATCCGACGCCCCCGCGTCGATTTCCAGCTCAAAAAACTTGCCGGAGCGTACCGATACAAAATCCGGGTAGCCCATCTGGCCGAGCGCCTTCTGGATAGTCACACCCTGCGGGTCCAGCACGCCGTCCTTGAGCCGAACGTACACGATCACTTTCTTAGTCTTCGCCGTTGTCGTCATGACGATCTGTCTTCCTTCTGCCGTATGGCCTGCCGGTCACTTTGCCTACGCCCACCGAAAACAGGCGATACAGCTCCCGGACCATTCCAAACAATATATACGAGGCCAAAATTGGAAACAATAGCAGTCTTCTCGGGCCAAACGCTACCGCCAGCCCTGCCAGAAGTAGAATGCCGAGTTTGATTCTCCCCTGACGCGTCTGAAAGTTCTCCGGAATCGCGTCATACTGGATCTGCGTGACCATCAGGATCGCGAATAACACGATCATCCCGATCAGCCACTCGCTGTATTCCAGTCCGTCCCACACGTGATAGCTGAGAATGATAAATGACACCAGCGTCATGGCCGCAATCGGCACCGGAAGGCCCATGAAATCCTTCTTTTCCTCGGAGTCAGCCAGAACATTGTAACGCGCCAGACGGTACGCCGCCGCCATGATGTACACGATGCTGATTACCCAGCCCCATCGACCGAGATCGTTCAGCTTGATGGCATAGACAATCACTGCCGGCGATACGCCGAACGACAGGAAATCGGCCAGCGAATCCAGCTCCACGCCGAACTGCGAGGTTCCGCCGCTCAATCGCGCCACCTTGCCGTCGAGTGCATCCAGTAATCCCGCGAGAATCACAAACCAGCAGGCCGATGTAATCCGCCCCTCGATCGCCTCGAGTATGGCAATAAAGCCGCACACGACATTACCCATCGTGAAGGTGCCGGGAAACAGCCCGCGGTAATTAGTGCTCATAGCTCTCCGTCTTTCTCGCGCGGTCGACCGTCGGATGGTTTATCGCCAGACGGGCCATCGGCGTTTCACCGCCGTAAACCCGGTCCCCTGTCTTCACGAGTATCGATGCCGATGCGGGCATGAACAGCTCCGTCCGCGACCCGAATCGGATCAACCCGAACCGCTGCCCCGCCGCGACCGTATCCCCTGCCTTGAGACGACACACAATCCGCCGCGCGATATATCCCGCAATCTGCTTGAACAGGATACGGTCACCGGAATCGGTCGTCATCCCGATTTCGGTCTGCTCATTCTTCTCCGAGGCCTTGTCCGCATACGCCACGAAGAACTCACCGGGATTGTACTTGACGTCCGCAATCACTCCGGATGCCGGCACGCGATTGACATGCACATCGAATACCGAGAGGAATATCGAGATCTTGGTCGCCGGCCCCCCGATAAACGGATGTGAAGCTATTTGCTCGATCTTGATTACTTTGCCGTCGGCAGGTGAAACCAACAGGCCCGGCTCCACCGCGAAGGTGCGGTTCGGATCCCGGAAGAAGAACGTGACAAACAGGGTTACCAGCGCAAAAATCGCTGACAGTCCGAACAGCCAGAAGCTATTGGCGCGGGTCGCCAGAAGTATCAGGACTACTGTCAGCGCCAGCCCGATCAGAATGAATGGCCAACCCTCGCGCGCAATCATTTGCGAAATACTCTCCGGAATATCTTGTCGACATTCTTCAGGTAATAGTCGAGATCGAAACAACTGCCGATCTCCGCCGCCGTCAGGTGCCGGGTGATATCTTTGTCGCGAAGCACCAGTTCGCGGAATAGTCCCTTTCCCTCGAACGCCGCCAAGGCGTTCCGCTGCACCAGGCGGTACGCCGTCTCACGCGACCCGACCGGCCCGGCCAGTTTCAAAAGCAACCGCTGCGAAAACACCAGCCCGCCGCCGTAAAAGATATTCTCATACATTCGCTTTTCGTTGATCACCAGCCCGGTCAGCAGGTCGATAAACTTCTGCAGGCCGTAATCGACAATAATCGTGCTGTCCGGGAATATTATCCGCTCCACCGACGAATGCGCGATATCCCGCTCATGCCAGAGCGGTATGTTCTCCATCGCTGAGAGCGCATATCCGCGCAAAAGGCGCGCGATACCGGTGATCCTCTCCGCGGTAATCGGATTCTTCTTATGAGGCATCGCCGAGGACCCCTTCTGTCCCTTGGCAAACCCTTCCGACATCTCGCCGATTTCCGTCCGCTGCAGATTCCTTATCTCGGTGGCGAACTTCTCCAGCGATGACGCCAGCAGCGCCAGCGCCGTGACATACTCGGCGTGCCGGTCCCGCTGCACCACCTGAGTGCTTACTTCGGCCGGCCTCAGCCCGAGCCGCCGGCAGACCGCCTCTTCGATCGCCGGGTCGAGATTGGCAAAATTCCCCACCGCTCCCGATAGCTTCCCGACCGCAATCCGCTCGGTCGCCGCGGCAAACCGTGCCCGCGCGCGACCCAATTCCGTATACCAGACGGCGAATTTCAACCCGAGCGTGGTCGGTTCCGCCAGCACGCCGTGCGTCCGGCCGATACAGGGCGTCCGTTTGTGCGCCAGCGCCAGTTTCTTGATCACCCCCAGCGCCGTTGCTATCTTCTTGTCGATAATCCCCGCCGCCCGCTTCATCTGCAACGATAGCGAGGTATCCAGCACATCCGATGACGTCATCCCGTAATGCAGGTACTTCGCCTGCGGCCCGACATATTCGGCTACCGATGTCAGAAACGCGATCACATCATGGTTGACTTCCTTCTCGATTTCGTTGATCCGCTTGACATCGAAATTGGCTTTGGCCTTGATCGCCTTGTAGGCCGCCTGTGGGATGATATGCCGCTCCGCCATCACGCGGGCCGCCTCGACCTCCACCTCGAGCCACGTTTGAAACTTGGCCTCTTCCGTCCAGAGCGCCCCCATCTCCGGAAGTGTATATCGCTTGATCATTGGTTCCTGTCGGCCTTTCCTCTGTTCAGTACCCGACCTGCACCAGATACAGGCCGCACGCGGGAGCGGTGAACACAACCCGCTCGTCGCACTGCGCGGCTATGATAGAGCCGAACCGTTCTAAAGTCAAGTTGTGCATATTGTTGTCCGCCTTTATCGTAGCCAGGTTCACCATCCCTCCCACCAGCGATCGCACCATGCTGTGCAGAAACCGGTTCCCACGTATCTCATACACCCAGAGTGGCCCGACGTTGTACCAGCGGGAGTAATCGATCCGACACCGGTTGTCCTCCTTCAGTGATGCCGTGACACAGAACGGTCCGAAATCATGTTCACCCAGTACCATTGCCGCTGCCAGCTGAAGGCGCGCAAAGTCGAACTCAATCGGATTCTCCCACCTCAGCTCCCGATAAATCGCCGATTTCTCCCGCGCCAGCAGATAGCGATAGCGGCGATATTTTGCGTCAAATCTGGCATGAAACGCCTCCGGCACCTCGCGTGAATCTTTCACCCGAATCTCATCCGGCAGATGATAATTGAGCGCCTCGCGAAACCGTCCCGCTTCCAGCGAATGGGTGATATGGAAATTCGCCACCTGTCCCAGCGCATGTACTCCCGCATCGGTGCGCCCCGCGCCGACCACATCGACCGTCTCTCCCGTCACCTTCCGTATCGCTTCGGTGACCTCCGCCTGTACCGTGCGCGGCCCGTCCTGAATCTGCCACCCCGCAAATGCGGTCCCCTTGTATTCGATTGTGAGCTTGATATTCCGCTCAATCATGGCGCCACGTCACCAGGAACAGAGCCAGCATCAGTGCCACCGATGTCAGCGCAAACGTCGTTTCCCGCGCCCCGAATCGCGCCTTCGAATAGATTGTCCGTGCCGCATGGCTGTCATAGCCCCGCGCTTCGATCGCCAGCGCCAGTTCATCGGCCCGCCCCACCGCCGCCACAAACACCGGAATCAGCAGATAACTCGACTTGCGGATGCGCGACACCCACGCTCCGCCGAAATCCACCCCCCGCATCACCTGTGCGTTCCTGATCGTCACAAACTCGTCGTACAGAATCGGCAGGAATCGAATGGCGATGAAAATGATCAACCCGAGGTCATTCACCGGTACCTTGAGTCTTCGAAGAGGACTCAGAATCTTCACCAACGCCTCGGCCAGTTCCGACGGCGAGCACGTGAACGTGATCAGAAACGCCGCCGCCACAAACAGCACCACCCTCAGCGAATAGAATGCCGCCGCGCTCACCGCCGCCGAACGGACATTCCACCCGAAAACCGTAAACAGTATCTCCGAATTCCGCCCGCTGAAAATCAAGTGAAAGGCCGCCGTCAGCACCACCAAAAGCACCACCGGCGTGAAACTTCTCCCCAGCGCCCCTGTCGAAACGCCCGACCGCACCAGCCCCGCGATCAGCGCGGTGATCATCACCACATAGAAAATGATGGAATTCGATATCAGCGCGAATATCATCACCGCCAGTACCGCCAGCGCCTTGGCGCGGGCATCCAGCGAATGTAGATAGGAATCACCCGGCCGGTACTGGCCGAGGAGGACAGGCGAGGATATCATCACGTTTTGCACGATGGATGGAATATAGAGAGGGCAAAGCGAAAGTCAACGTCAGGCCCGTCGACGCAAGAAGACCGGTATCACCGTCCTCGGGACGGCGCCTGTGGTCCGGCCGCTTTGTGGCGTTTGATATTCCGGGTGGCGAGGCATGCACTGCACGTGACCTTATTGTTTCTGCGCTTCACATAGCTCACCGTCAGATACACCGCCGCCCCCGCCACGACCGCGACCACAATCAGGTTTTGCCACATCATCGCTTCAGCTCCACAACCGGCTGAAAATCTGGTAAGTCGCCATCGCACCGAGATAGGCCGCGACCGTCATATAGGTAAACACTCCCACTGCGTATTTCCACGCTCCGGTTTCCTGTTTGATCGTCACCACCGTCGCGCCGCACTGACAGCAGAGCGCGAAGAACACCATGATTGAAAGCGCCACCGCCGGGTTAAAGACCGTCTGCCCGATTTTCGGCCCGTACTCCCACCGCGCCTCTCGCATCTTCTCCACCAGCGAACCGGAGTGGTCCGGATCCGAGCCGAGATTGTAAATCGTCCCCAGCGTGGCGATCACCACTTCCCGCGCGGGAAAGGACGCCAGCGTCGCCATCGTGATTTTCCAGTCCCACCCGAGCGGTTCGAACACCGGGTCAACCGCGTGTCCGATTCTGCCCAGGTACGAGTTGCGCAACTGCGCGCCCGCCTGCTCGTTCCCCAACTCCTGTAATCGAGCGTCGAGTGCCTTCTGGTCCTCTCCGGCATACTCCTGCTGAAAAGCCGCGCGGCGCGCCTCGAAATCCCGCGTGATCGACTCCGAATGCGGATAGTAACTCAGCGCCCAGATAATGATCGTGATTGCCAGGATCACCGTTCCCGCCCGCAGCACAAACTGTCTGGCCCGGTTGAACACGCGGATGGAAACCGACCTCGCGGTCGGCACCTTGTACGACGGCAACTCCATCATGAACGTCCCGCGCTGCGTCTTGAAGAGCGTCTTTTTCAGAATCAGCGACACGATCACCGCCACCACCAGTCCCAGCAGATAAAGCGCACCCAGGAGCAGCCCTTGAGTATTAAACAAACCGAGGACCGGCCGATGCGGTATGAACGCTGCAATCATGATTGCGTACACCGGCAGTCGCGCCGAGCAGGTCATCAGCGGCGCGACCATGATCGTGATGAACCTGAGCTTGCGGTCTTCGATTGTCCGCGTCGCCATTATCCCCGGTACCGCGCACGCAAACGACGACAACAGCGGGATAAACGATTTCCCCGACAGCCCGCACCAACGAAACGCCCGGTCCACCAGAAACGCCATGCGCGGCATATAGCCGGAATCCTCGAGTATCGCGATAAACAGAAACAGAATGACTATCTGCGGCAGAAATACCAGCACCGAGCCGACGCCCCCGATTACCCCGTCCACCAGCAGCGATTTGACCGGGCCTTCCGGCAACTGCGTGCCGATCACCGCTCCCAAATGGGCGAACAATTGATCGATCAACCGCATCACCGGCTCCGCCCAGGCGAAAATCGACTGGAATATCAGCGCCATCAGTGTCACGAGGATCACCGGACCAAGCACCGGGTGCAGGAGAAACCGGTCGATCCGCTCCGACCGCGTTTCGCGCGTCGCCGGTATGCGTACCGATGCCGCCGCAATTGCCGCCGCCGTCTGTGTCAAGCTCGCGGTCTCGGCCGCCGTCAGCGACCCGAACTGCTCCGCCAGCTCCGCCCGTCCCGTGTCCAGCGCCTCTCGCGCGCCGTCCGCTGGCTGCGCCAGATACTGCCTCTCCGCCGGTCCGCCGACATCGAAAAGAACTCTGAGATATTCCGCGCGGCTGCGATTACTCCGGCCGCTCAGCTGCTCGAGTCGCGTGATGACCGCGATTGTCGCCGGATGATAAATGTCGAAATCGGCCGTCGACGCGTGCTCGTTCAGGCGCGCCACCGCCTGCTTGAGCTCCGTAATCCCCTTCCCTTTGCTCCCGATCACCGGCACCACCGTCAGTCCGCCCAGCTGACGCGACAGCTCGTTGACGTCGATTTTCATCCCCCGCCGCTGGGCAAGGTCCATCATGTTGAGCGCCACAAGCGTCGGCCGGCCGATCTGAAGCGTCTGAAACAGCAGATACAGTCCCCGCTCCAGTTGCGTGGCGTCGATCACGCAGACTATCACATCCGGAGCCGTCTCCGGACCGAAATCGCCGAATAGCGCGCGGGCCGCGATATACTCATCCGGCGAAAATGCCGCCAGCGAGTACGCGCCGGGAATGTCGATCAGATTGTAAGTGGTCCCCTCGTCACCGTGAGCGTGGGCGTATTTGTGGCCGTGACGGTGACGGTGCCGATGCGGCCCGCTCGGCTCGACCCGGAACTGCCCGACTGTCTTCTCTACCGTGACTCCGGGGTAATTGGCTACCCGCTGCTTCAGTCCGGTGATCGCGTTGAATATGGTTGTCTTGCCGCTGTTCGGATTACCGCAGATCGCCACATTGACGGCGGTCTTCTTCTTGTTCAGAACAGTAGTGGCAAGCATAAGCGGGAACCGGTCCGTCGACTATTCGTCGATCTCGACTGCCACCAGCGAGGCCTCGGCGCGACGAAGCGAGAGGAAAGTCGATCCCACCTGAACTTCGAGCGGATCGCGAAGCGGCGCGTTGCGAAGATACACCACCTGGCGCCCCGGCGCGAGACCGAGTTCCGTCAGCCGCCGCGTGACGGGAGAATCTTTGGTGTAGCCGACCACGCGGCCCGATTGCCCGGGTGTCATTTTGCTGAGGTACGTCATGCTACTGTTTTTGCCTGCTTTCTTCCTGACATCGAGGCCTTACTACCACCGCACTGCCTGGGGCGTCTCCGCTTCCTTGTGTTCCGACTGACATTTCTCGCAGTATCCTGTGATCTCAATCTTGAATCCTTCCGGTTTGAAGCGTTGCGCACTCGCCACCGCCGTCAGCCCCGGCACCATTTCGGTCGTCTCAAACTCAATCAGCTTCTTGCAGCCGAGACAAAACAGGTGTCCGTGCGGCTCGCGCGTTATCCGGTCGTACCGCGTCACGCCGTCCCCCAGATTCACCTCTTCCGCCAGTCCGACCTTGCAGATCAGTTTCAGATTCCGCCAGACCGTGGCGTACCCGATCGAGCGATCCGATTCCCGAACCTTGGCATACAATTCGTCCACCGTGACGTGCTGCCCGAGGCCGAAAAACGCCTTGAAGATCCGCTCCCGCTGCGGGGTCATCTTGAACCCCTTTGTCTTAAGAAACTCTCTCATTGCAACTGCCCAGACCTATTCTACAACCAATGAAAACGATTTTCACTTTCAAATATATCNATTTTCGGATCCCTGTCAAGCCATCTTTATACAATCATGGTAGGTCAGCCATTCACGTAACTACTTGCCACACAAAAGAAAAGGCCGCCTTCTTATCGGCGGCCTGCAATTCCNTTCTCCCGAAATCTTATTTCAACAACATCATCTTCCTTGTCGCCGCTTGCTCCCCGTAGGTCAGCCGGTAAAAATAGACTCCCGATGACACCTTCGCCCCCCGCCCGTTCGTCCCGTCCCACTCCACGGCGTAGTTGCCGGGGCGCTGCGGCTTGTCGACCAGCGTGATGATCCTCTCACCGAGCAGGTTGTAGATCGAAAGATTGACCGTCTCCGCACGTCCGTTCGAACTCGCGGTGAGTGCATAGGTGATGATCGTCGACGGGTTGAACGGATTCGGGAAATTCTGCCCGAGCACAAAGTTCGCCGGCAGATTGTGCACCGCCGGATCATCGACCGAAGTCGAGGAACCGCCGAAGAAACCGAGGATTCTCTGAATGATCGTGTCCTTCGGCATCCATCCCCCCGCCATCTGATAATCCTCGAGGAACTCGATCGGATAAGTCAACAGCACCGTCTTGTATGCGCCGGAATATGTCACCCCAACCGTATCTCGAATCAGCGACCCGAGCGACTTATCTGAGCCAACAAAAGCATTCAGGCCGGGGGCTACCGGTGCGATATTTGTCATCTGCACCAAGCCCGTCAAGGTCTGCGTTGGGGTTGTACTGGCATACTTGTATTTGGCGCTGTCACCAAGATGACCGCCATTCATTCCGAAAAAGTAAAGCACCAGCGCCGTCGTCGTATCAATAAACCGCGCATGCAGATAATCTCTCATGAACGCCGAATCAAGCGTGGACAACTGCTTGGCTGCCGTCGCGCTCGCCATGCACAGATTGCCGCCGCCGTTTAGAAACGTCTTTAGCCCCGTAACATCGGCCGCCGTCAGCGTACCGGTCGGCTTCTTGCCATGTACCCAGAAGACCGAACCGTAACCGGACAGGTCCGCCCCGCTCGGCGAACCGAGCACGCTCTTGCTCCAGGTCCGCGTCGGTACATTCAACCGCTTGAAGACGGCGCTGATTACACTGTCCGACTTGGTCCCGTTATCGTCATCAACTATCAGCACCGACGGCGTCCCCATCGATACGGTAAACTGGAAGCTCTTCGAGAACTTCTCGTCGAGCGAACTCATAATCGAATCCGCTTGTATTGTAAGGGTGAAATTCGTATACGACGCTTTGCTCCCCGGCTTCAGACGGAACGTCACCGGCACATTCGCCACACTCGGGTTATACTGCTTCATAAGCAGCCGCACTCCGCCCGGCGCTGCCGTCCCCTGCCGAACATGATTGGTGAGGAACTCGATATCCGGATTGTCGGTCGCCAGCGTCATCGACCACCCGTACGCATCCCGCATGAAATTGTTGATCCGGCAAAAGCACTCCACCGTCTCCCCCGCATCGAAAGTGCCGTCGCCGTTGCCGCCGGCGGCCTCCCGCAGCAGGATCGAATCGGGGTTAATGTCGAACATGATGTACGGGCGCGAGAATTCGTAGTCCAGATCCGCCGTCATGATCGAATCCGAGTTGCTGATATTCCACACGCCGACCTGCGACGTCGAATCGTTGTAGGTGTGCGAGTTCGGCACGCTCCGGTCGGTGAAATTCCGGTTGTTGGTCGAGCCGGGCCACGGATCAGCCGCATCTCCCCGGCTGCCGAACAACGCCAGTTGATTCAATCCGTCCGCCTGTTCGACCCCAATGCCGTAATGCAGCGTGTCGACGTTTGGTGACGGCCACCCCATCCGTGCCGGGTCAACATGGTAGATGACCAGCCCTGCCCCCGGTAGACCGTAGTCCGAACCGATTCTCTGCCGGTTTTCGATCAGCCAGTATTCCGACAGCGCCACATTGCTGTCCGCNTTGATCCGGTACACCACCGGATTGAATTCCACNGCCGGAATCGGAACATTNACGGCGTTCTTCCCGACACTAATCGGCNGTGGAATCCAGCCGAGGTCCATCTTGCACCACGGGTCGAGATGCGCCGGATACCGGCTGTCACCGTTGTAGTTTCCCGACGCCATCAGCGACCAGCTCCCCAGTCCTTCCGAACGCGTATGCGCGGGGTTGGTGTCGTATAGATCAGGCAGCCCGAGAATGTGACCGTGCTCGTGACAGAACACGCCGATCGGCTGCACCTGGCTGCCGAACTCCTCGGGATCCACCGTGTAGGTCAGAATTGGAACGCCGTCTAATTGCGGCGTATTGTACACGCTGCTCATATGCGACCATATCGCGTTGCTCGCCCCCGTTTCGGCGCCGGGACCGGCATGCAGGATAATCACGCCTTCGACTGCCCCCATCTGAGTCGCCCATTCTGCGTAATCAATATCGGGATCTGCTTTGGTCACGGCGTCATTAGCTAGCCGCGGACTCATCTTCATACCATTGTCGGTACCCACATAATAGGCATATGACGAGTCCATGAGATACGGCCCGAACACACCGCCCTTGATGTAGACATTGCCGTATGATACTTCACGGTAGTAGTCGATCATGGAGCCGCTCGGATTGATTTTTCCGCCCTTCTGCTTATCCGAAAACAAAATGGAATCAAACATATCCTTCGTGGCCGACACCTGCCCGCCGGTGAACCGGTTGTCGGTGAACTCCACCATGATGACCAGCACCGGTAGCGTATCGGGGGCGGTAACTCCCGCCGCCAGCCGAGCGGCGCGGCGGGCCGGGTCAAACGGCGATGGAGCCGCAAAGTCCGCACCCGCGGCCTTGAACGCCGCCCATGACGCCAGTTTTTCCTGAAGGACCCCCTGCTGTTCCCAGAGCTTTAATGCCTCTGAACTCGGGGCCACTGCCTGTGCGAGCAGCGCGGTCAACAGGACCAGTATCAGGGCTATTCCACTCGTGATGATCGACGCCGATGTTCTTCCCATATCCATTCCTTAGTTAGCACCACCAGACAAAAGACAAACCCGGTCTTTCAAGAATTTCGTTAATATAATTGTCTCGCTCCTACTTCAAAAGGAGCATTTTGCGGCTCTCACTCTGCCCGCCTGCCGTCAGACGATAGAAGTACACACCCGAAGCCGCGTGTCCCCGGCCGTTGCCGTCTGCATTCCAGACCACCTGATGACGCCCCGCGCCCAATCGCTCCTCCAGAAGCACGCTCACCGAACGCCCCAGGCAATCGAAGAGTTCCAGTTTTACCTGTTCCGCCCTCTCAAGCGTGAACGAAATGGTGGTCGATGGATTGAACGGGTTGGGATAATTCTGAGCGAGCACNAANCTGCCCGGAAGCTGTCCGTTCGGGTCGTCCACNGTCGTCGGGAGATTATTCCGNTGCCNGACCAGCGCCGCGTTGGCNAACAANTCCGTCAGGTCGGCCCCGGCNACCAGCGCAAATCGTGCGACTGCCGAGTCACCGGCCCCCAGATCGAACGGTCCCGCCACCAGCATCATCATCATGTCGCCGACCGTCATACTGTCGATCGCCGATGACGACAGCAGGTCCAGCTTCTGCTGCGCCGTGAATCCCCGCTTGGCCGCTCCGTTTGTCATACTGATAAGGTGACTCTTGTCATCCAGCGTCACCAACCCGACCGCCGTCCCCCAGGTGCTCGTCTGGTACAGCAAGCCGAGATCCTCGCGATACCGCGTCCTGTCCGCGCCGTCAGAGAGATCAAAGTCCGTGAAGTAGCCGAATCGGATGCCGGTCTGGCGTTCCAGCGACCCGTTGACTATCCGATACTGGCACACCAGATACCCCGCCTCGCCCGGCGCACTGTAATGCACGATATCCTGATTGACGCTCACCGGAATTGATATCGCCGCTTTGCTGTCATCCATCCCGGCCGACCGGTGAATGGCGCCGTACGCGTCGGTCCACTCCGAACTCAGCTGTTCGGTCGGGCGGAAATCCGAGGGACGGTACTGCCCGACACTGTCACGAATCGAACTCGCCTGCTGCAGCAGATTGCGGCCTGCAATTATGCCCGCCTCATACAGCAGGTTGGTGCCGCCGTCGACGCGAAATCCCTGTCCACCCAGATTGTATATGGACGACTGATCCAGACCGTACTGACCGAAATCCGAAACCGTGTAGCTGATTCGCCCGGTGTTGATCTCTGCCGTCGTTCCGGCCGGCGGATAGCCGACGAATATGGAGAATCTGATACTATCCAGCAGCACTCCGGCGCTCCTCAGGTATAGCTGGAACCAGATCGTGCTGCCGTTAAGCGCATAGGGGCTCATCTGAAACGAAAACGGCGTAGCGCTTATCGCCGTGCTGCCGCCGTCGCCGAACACAAACTCGCTCAGCGGCGCCGGAATCGAACTCACGTACTGATCCGATGACCTGATTTCACCCTGAAGAGTACCCTGAACTGCCGCCGTATCCGTCAGCCAGAGCTGCAGCGACACGGTCTCACCCGGTCGGGCGATGCCGTCGCCGAGAATCGACCTGCGCGCAATGGCGAAGAGATGGTTGTTCGGCACCGGCAGATAGGTGAGCATCTTCGCCGCATCCGGCAATCCCCAGCCGTAATCGTTATCCTCGCCGGCCGCCCCCAGGTCGGCCGCCGACTTCATAATGGCATACTTGATCTGATCGGGCGTCGCGTCGGGGTTGTACTGCCGGCAGATGGCGACCAACCCCGCAATGTACGGTGCCGCCATCGAAGTCCCCGTCATGTAGGCGTACGTGCCGTCTTTCGTGCAGGACCGGATGCTAACCCCCGGCGCCACCACTTCCGGCTTGATCTGCGTCGGGTCGCAGCTCGACGGTCCGCGGCCGGAGAAATCCGCGATTACGCGGTTGCCGTCCACCGCTCCGACCGAGAACGCATTGTACGACGTCGTGGCGCGGTTGGCGGGATTGCGAACGGTCGCCGGACCCAGGCGTCCCTCATTACCGGCCGCAAAAACCACCACCACACCGGCCGCCTCGACGTTGTCGATCGCCTGCCAGAACAAAGTCGAGCACGGCGCTATCGCCGACGGTTGAATGGTCGGCACGCCCCAGGAATTCAGGATGACATCCGGAACATCGTCCGTGGTCATCGTGTCACCGTCCGGATTCAGCGCCCACTCGAACGCCGAGAGAATGTGACTGAAGGTCGTGGTCAGGTCCGCTCCCTGATCCACCACGCCAGCCGCAATCCACTCCGCGCCGGGCGCCACGCCAAAACTGTCGCTCGCGGTCGATCCCAGCATAATCCCCATCGTATGCGTCCCGTGTCCCGCCTTGTCGAACGGCAAACTCGCCGGCTGCATCGGGCAGAACCACGCCGCCTGTGTCGGCACATGATTGCCGCGCCACCGGGCGCTCAGTGCCGGGTGCGTTCCTTCCACGCCCGTGTCGAAATTGCAGACGATCCTTCCGGCGCCGTTCAACCCCGAGCCCCAGACTACCGGAATCTTGAGCATCCCCAGTTCATTTGACACGGCGCTCGCAACCAGTGACGGCGCAGTGGAGGTCGCCATCGGCTGCTCGATCTCCACCGGCAAATCTTCGGCGACTTCCGCAACACCCGCCATTTGGCTCAACGCGGTCAGTTGAGACGCGGGGATAGTGGCGACAAACGCGGGCGAGATCCAGTGACGCTCCACCGCCGTGGTCGACCGCGCCATCAGAAAACGCTCCACGCTGTCGGAATTCGCGGTGCTGAAATTCATCAGCCGGCCGACTATCGACTTCAGCCGCGCCGGACGGCTCAGGTCGGGAATCGCCGCCAGTTTCTGAACCTGCGACTGGACGTGATTATCGCTCACGAACACCAGCACGCGCACCATGCTGTCCTGAGCGTTCGGACTGGCGGCCAGGGTTGAGAGCGAGGAACTGAGCCGGCTCGCTTGGTCGGCCCGGGCATTCGCGATGATACTCACGCTTAACAGCGCTGTACAGGCAATGGCAAACCGACTGGTGCGGATCATGGTCTTCCCTTCTTTCTATCCGTATATGGTCCAGAGCAAAGGGTATGCCGCGAAATTCGACCTCCGGCAGTAGGCATTCGCCTGCAGTATGGGAACGACACCATTATCGAATCGCAAGTCGGATAGATCGATACATGCTCTGTTCAGTTTCTGACGGCCATCGACCGCGCGGGCGACCGTTTGCACGGTATGCAAGCCGCCTCCCGGCCAAAAGCCACCCGGCAGTCGGATGCAACTTTTTCAGCGCCGCTCGATGGCCGCAGATTATATTCCCCCAATGACGCCGACCCGCGCCTGGTACCGAAAGCTCGACTGGTGGATCATCTTCCTGCTGATCGCCGCCCTGGCCATCAGGATCATCTATCTCATCCATTACCGGACACTGCCGGAGTGGTCGCAGTTGAAAATGGACCACTGGTACCATCACCACTGGGCGCAGTCTATCGCCGGCGGCAACATTGTCGGTGACACCACCTATTTTCGCGCCCCGCTCTATGTCTATTGCCTGGGTGCGCTCTATGCCCTGTTCGGGGATTCCCTCTGGGTCGGCAGGATGTTTGGACTGGCGATCGGTCTTGTCACGATTCTGCTGGTATATCTGATCGGAAAGCGCTCGTTCGGCCGAACCGCCGGCATTATCGCTGCATCGCTCGAAGCGGTCTATCCCATAAATATCTACTTCGAAGGCGAATTGCTGCTTGATCCGCTCTTCACGCTATTGGTTTTGGCGGCGCTGTATCGATTCCTGATCTGGCACGAGAAATCGACCGCTCGCAATCTCCTCGTGACCGCCGTGCTCCTCGGTCTCGCCGCCATCACCCGGCCGACCGTACTCATTTTCGGCGGAGTGCTCATTGTCTGGCTGCTGATAAGGCGCTCCGACCTGAGAACCCGCATCGTGAATGCGCTGGTAGTGGTGGGCGGCCTGGCGGTGATCATTCTGCCGATCTTCATTCGCAATGTCGCCGTGGCCGGTGACCCGGTTTTGATCGCTTCGCAGGGCGGCATCAACCTTTACATTGGCAACAACGACGCCGCCGACGGCGCCTCCTCTATTATGCCGGAGCCGTACGGCACAATCTGGCGAATCCGCGACATCACACACATCGCCGAGAATGCGGAAGGGCGGACCCTGAAGCCGGGCGAAATATCCGACTACTGGGAGCGACAGGCATCTGACTGGATACTGTCACAACCGCTCGAGGCGGCCGGCTTGTACGTCCGGAAACTGGGATTGTCCATCGGTAATCGTGAAATATCCAATAATCGGAACATCGATGCGTTCTTCGCCGGCACCGCCTATTTCAAGTATTTCCCCTTCGGCTTCGCGCTGATATTCGGGCTGGCCGTCGTGGGTGTCATTATCGCGTGGGGATCAAGCTTCGAGGTGCGCGTGATGGCGATCGTGATCGCCGGTTTTCTCCTTGTCAATTCGGCCTTCTTCGTAAACAGCCGTTTCCGACAGCCGACAATTCCGCTGCTCATTCTGCTCACCGGTGCGGTCATCGTATATGTGCCGGAACTCTGGCGGAAGCGGAGGCAGTTGCTCCTTGCGTTCGGCATCGGAATACTGGCGTATGCGTTGAGCTGGATTCCACGCGTCCCTGCTTCTTCCGGCATTAACATCCAGCCGCTTCTGTCCCGCGCTCTGGCCGCGTATTCCGACGGTGACACCCGCACCTCTCTCGCTTATGCCCGTCAGGCCATGCAGTTGAACAACACCTATCCGGAGGTCAACCTGACGATGGGTGTCGATTACTTTCGACTCCAGATGACTGATTCGGCGCGATACTACTTCGATCGTGAAATCGCCCTTCACCCCGACCGCCCCAAGGCCTACACCAATCTTGGATCACTGTATCTGGTAAACGGGCAATTCGCCGAAGCCCGCCAATTTCTGGAGAAGGCCCGCTCGCTCCAGCCGTACGATGAAACCGCCGGTATGCTCTGGATCAGGGCCCTCGCCCGCGACAGTTCGGTCGCCGATACGGCTGTGCTGGCGGGTGTGCGCGCGGTGTTGCTGGCGGTCACCGATGACCCGTCCGTCGTGCACGAAGCAGCCGCCGCGCTGGCGCAGCGCGGGCGTTTGAACGAGGCCGCCGACATCCTCAGCCGTGGTGTGACCATGAAGCGTCCGGCAATTGAAATGGATGATTACGCTTTCGAGCGGGATTTCCCGGACAGCCCCGAGCGCTTCACGCGCCGTATTGCGCGGCTTTATGCTCTCCTTGGTTATGTCTACGGTATGCAGAAAAACTATGACGGAGCCGTCCGGGCGTGCCGCGCCGCCATCGAGCGCGACTCCACAATTGTCGACGCCTATGTCAACCTCGCGTCCGGTCTCTGGTCGCGCGGCGATGTCGCCCAGGCCGATTCTATCCTGACCGTCGCAACCACCCGGTTTCCGGACAATCCGCAGGTCAGGGAACTCCGCTCCCGTCTCCGCAAATAAACAGGGCCGCTGGCGCGGCCCTGAATATGCTCAATTGTACGATCAGTCCTATTTGCGATCGGTGCCGTACAGACGACTCATAATGGCCGCCCGCTCGCGGTCGTTCGCCTGAATATCGGCGGGCCGCACCTGCACCGAGGCATCCGGATAGCGGTTAACGGCCGCCGGCGCCGATAGATTCTTGTCATACAGGTAGGCCATGATACTGTCGATAACCACCTGCATCGAATCATCCTGCATCCCGATCGGCGTGAAGCAGAAGAACGCCGTACGGAACAAGCTNGTGCCGTAGCGGAACGCCACCGGGCTGCCCTCGTAGCTGAACAGGTCGCCCAGCGGATGATTTGCGCCGTACCGTGATTTGTACAGATACAGCGGATCGGTNCCNCGCCGACGCACTACCCAGCCCACCTCCGGATAATACGGCAAGCTGTCGCGCCANGACAGTTTCGGATAGGACACCGGGTTTCCGCCCCACGCCAGGCGATTCTTCAAATTGGCGGAATCCACCTTCAGGTTCGGCCATCCCGGATGGCTGAACGACTCATCGTTGATCACCAGCGCGCCCTCAAAGTCCTCGATCCGGACATCCGGACGCGATGTCCCTGTCAGCGGGCCTGCCCACCAGGACCACCCGGTGTACCGGACCTGCTCCAGCGGGAAGTAATAGACAAACTGATAGTCGCCGCGATCTCTCGCCGGGCTGAAATCCTGCTCCCGGTCGCCGAAATCTCCCTTAAACGGAGCCCGCATGAGGAACCAGACATTCACGCCCGCGTCGATCGCCTTGTAAATCTTCAGCGCGCCGCGGCTGATACCTGCGTTCCCGTACCAGTTGGAGTTCTTGCAGTCGTCGTTATAAGCGATAACCACCTTGTGCTGAAGCAGTCTGGCCAGATCAATATTGTCGCCNAGACCGTTCAGGTAGATGTAGTCCGTGGAGTCAAACGCAAGCGTATCCTCGCCAAGGCAGGCCTGCGCGAAACCATCCAGCGCCTTGTGCCANTACATGTANGCGGAATCNTTCGAGGCGCTGCCGTCGACATTNCGCACCGGCGCGTTGTGCCGCTGCGCTCGCGACAGCTTCGTGAAATCGATAATCGCAACCTCACGCTCGTACTTCGGCTCGATCACGCCGTACGGACCGTACCATGGTACCAGGTCCGCCACATTGGCGTCGTCGCGGCACCGCGCCCAGAACAGGAACCGCATCTGCGTGGTCTTCTCCTGCGGCATGTTGCGGTACACGTTGAACAGCGTGTCTCTCGTATTGCTGATCCAGCCGCTGCCGTCCGTGGTCTTGGACGAATCAACGAACCGATACAGCGCGTGCGTCTGGAACGTCGGATCGTCCATCAGGAACATCCGCTCCAGCCGCCCGTAATTGTTGCTGCTCTTGATCGTATCGACCAGAATCGTCTCGCACACGAAGGAATCCAGCGTGCCGGTGGTCGTGTCGACCGAGTCGCACCAGATGAGAATAGTATCGTTGTTGAGCTGCCGGTAAATTTTCGCGTCGTTGGTGACGAAGACCGACGCCGTGAAGCTGTCGATCAACATCTTCCATTCGCCGCCCGTGATCGAGTCGTACGTGTACGGACCGAACAGCTTCCACTGGAACTGGAACGGCGGCGGATCGACCGGATAATCCAGCAAATCTTCGCCGTACCACCGCAGCCGCATTCCCGTGATCAAACCACCCGAGGTCCGGGC
>PQAP01000009.1:47209-64028 GCA_003105265.1 candidate division GN15 bacterium
ACCTGGCCGTCGGCATCCGCGCCCACCCAGTGAACCAGCGGGTTTCGCGAGGTCCGCGTGCTGTCCGGAGGCACATTCACAAAATACACCACCGGCTTCTGGTTCACGTAGGCCGTTCCTTTGACCCGGTCGCTGCAGCCCCATTGCATGGTGGCCGCCAGTATCATTACGATACCGACGATCGTCAGCAGCGCCAGGCGTGAGGTGAATCTCTTGTTTTTCATTGTCAATTCCATTCCTACCATCCCCTTCCCTAAAACGCGATGCCTAAGCTGAACCGGTGCGCCTGATTCAGGATGCCCATATCCTGGTAGGCGTAATCAACGCGGAGCTCGCGGTCCTTGGCGAACGGCAGCTTCAGCCCGGCGCCGAACGTCAGGCCGTCCGTGTCGTAATTGAAGCGGTATCCGCCCCGCAGTGAAAACCGACCCTGGAACGAGTACTCCAGGCCGGCATTGTATTTCTCGAGGTTGTCCGACGGGTGCGAACCTTCCGCCGCCAGCGTCAGCACGTTGCTGCTGCTCTGGATGACATCGATCGAGCCGCCGAACTTGAAATTGATCGGCAGCGGGTACGCCCGCTCGATGAACTTCAGGTCCGGTCCGAAATTCATGATCACCATCGCGATCTTGAAATTCCGGAAGCCCGTGTCGTAGCTGGTGCCGACATCGGCCGACCAGCCGTTGGCTGACGCATAATCGCCGGCCTTTTCGCCGATGTACTTCACTGTCACACCCAGCGAAAACCGATCCGTCAGGTACCGTCCGTAGCACAGCGACACCGCGTAATCCTCGTAGGAGAATTCCCGCCCGGTTCCACTCAGCGTGCCGTGACCGTAGTCCCGCTCCGTCATCATGCCCGAACCGAGCCAGTATCCGCCGATACCCAGCACGCCGCCGATCGATTCCAGCGGCAGGCCGATCCCCACGAAGCTGTACCCGATATCCGCCGGCATATTAATGTAAGTGGCCATGGCCTCCTTGCCCTGAAGCGAAGTCAGTCCGGCCGGATTGTAATACACCGCCGAAACATCGTTGGCCACTGCCGTGAACGCTTCCGCCATCCCCATGGCCCGCGCCGATACGCCCAGCTCCAGGAACTGTGCCCCGGTGGTGCCCACCTTCGCCTGCGCCGCCACCATCGACGGCATCGCTGCGACCGCCACGACGAGCATCGCGGCCAACAGCGCCGACCCCAGACCGCGTCCCGGTCCGTCCGTCGATCGTATACTAGTGCTCATATCGAATTTCCTTTATGCACAATACTCATTATCCGCTCTTGTTGACCGCTTATAGATTGACCTCGATTCCGAGGCGCACCTGGCGACCATAATCCCAGTTGTATGGATACTGGTCCTCAGCCGTACCGGCGTACACCAGACCGTTCAGGTTCTGTTGCGTGTCCGGGCGACCCGTCGTGCTGTACACCGTATTCACGTTCTTGGAATTCAGCAGATTGCGCACATCCAGCACCAAGCTGTAATCGAGTCCCACCACCTTGAACTCCTTGCTGAACCGGATGTCGAACACCGCCGTGGCCGGGTAGCGCAGCGAATTGGTGGCGATCGTTTCGCCCGTCGTCGCCACGATTCCCGGATACTTGCTGTCCGGCGTAAACGGCCGACCGCTCTCGATCACCGACTGGATCGCCAGCGTCCAACCGTTCGGAATCGGCAGGCCGAACAGGCGCGGCTTGACGCTTCCCGGAATGTAAATCTGGATGCCGGCTTTCAGCGAGTGCCTGATATCGTTGTCGAGCGGCGACTCCGCCAGCGGATCACGCGACAGCTGGAATTCCGTCAGATAATCTTCCGACGTCTGCGAGGCCTTGCCGTAGGCGAACGCGTACGCATAGCTGATTTCGCCGTTCACGTACCCGCCGCCGCGCTTCTCGAGCGTCAGCTCGAATCCGCGGCTCCGACCGTAGTCACGGTTGCGGTACTGGTTGACCCGGCGGCGCGCCAGCGTCACCAGCTGCTGGTTGATCTTGTCGAACTCATCCTTGAAGTAACCGGACAGGTCCAGCGTATAGCTCTCGGTCATCGCGTACTTGACGCCGAACGAGTACTGGACCGTCTTCATATAGTCGAGGTTGAAGTTACCGACCACGTCGTTCTGATCGATATTCACCGTGTTGCGCGCATACATATACCGGTATTCCGGCAGCTGATAGAAGTGCCCGTAGTTGAAGTGCACTTTCGCCTTGTCCGAAATCGGATACGAGAACCCGATTCGCGGCGACAGCCGCTGCCGGTCGCCCAGAATCACACCGGCGCCGCCCAGGTCGTCGCTCTGCACCACCGGCACCAGCTTGTTCACATCCTGGAGGAAGAAGTCCCATCGCAGACCGAGCATCGCGATCATCGTCCCGTACTCGATCTTGTCGTGGAAATACAGCGTTCCGTTCCAGGGCTTGTAGGTGAACACATCGCGGAACGCCCCGCGGTCCGCAAACGGCCCGCCGTCATAACGGCCGACATAGGCGATATAGGAGCGCTTGATCTGATTGTAACTGAAAGCATCGCGACTCAACATCCCGCCCAGCTTCAATTCGTGCGGGCCCATCTGGCGATACACTTTCAACTCGCCCCGGTACGTCTTCGTTTCATTGTCCTGCCACACGACATCGACATCATACGAGCCCGGGTTCAGGAATGAGGTTGCCGTCCCGTAATCATACCGGCCGTTGCCGTTGACATCGAGGAACGGTTCTCCCGGATCGTAGCGGCCGTTCGGCGCATCGTAAATGCCGTTCCCGTTGCGATCCATATACGGAATTCCCGGCTCCCACTGGTACGACGCCGTGTTCTCCGGCCCGTCGTGACGACCGTTGCGGTTCAGGTCCTGGTTCGTCGCCGGATCCGTGCTCCGCACAAACAGGTCCACTCCGGGGTCATACCGGCCGTTGGCGTTCAGATCGGTGAACGGCTCGCCCAGAATCGAGTCGCCGTCCACATACGGTTCCGGCGTGTGACGGTTGATCGGCGACTGCCGATCGGCGTCAAGCACACCGTTGCCGTTCTTGTCGTGAAGGTAATCGCCCCGATCCCACACGCCGTTGCCGTTGAGGTCGAGGTACGGTTCCCCTTCGAGACTGTCCTTGATTCCGTTGTCATTGAACCGGAAACGCACCGGCACGACCTGTCCGTTCTGGACCACGATCGAATCGGCGGTAAACTCTCCGTAGGTGTACTTGGGACCCGAAGTATTCACGCCGTACGCCATCGAATCGGGGTAAAGATTGATCAGCGGTTCCGGCGCATCGTAGCGGTTGTTATGATTCAGATCGTCGTAGCTTTCCCACATCGAATCCAGCAGGAAGGCGTTCGGATCGAGACCGTTCAGCGGGTTGTTCGGATCGCCCGGCTTCTGAGAATCTCTCTTCTGATAATACGAGAACACACCCTCATAGCTCATATTCTTGCTGAGCTCCTGGGACACTTCCAGTGAGAGCGACTGCCACCGTGAATGCACCACCGGGGCCGTCGACATGGCGTAGCGATTTCCCCAGTTGAAAACACCGTTGCGGGATTCGCTGTTCTTGTACGACAGAATGAACTTCAGATTCTGCCGGGGACGGAACTTGAAATTGGTAACAAAATAGTACCGGTTCAACCGGCGATTTGGAATATCGATGCCGAACAAACCGGCCGTTCCGTACTCGTGATGAGTGATCGGTGAATCGTAATCGGTGTACGGATAGTCGCCGTTCCACTTCTCGACTTCACCATAAATGTAATAGGTGAATTCCTTATCCTGGAGGAAGTTCAGTCCCAGACTCGGGAGGATGCGGCTCTTGAGAATCGGGTCGGGACCGGCGATGGAAAACCGCAGATAGTCGTAGTTTTTGGAATATTTGTTCAGTTCTCGCGTACCGAAGTCATCGGTGATGAACTGCATGTTGATTTTGGTGTTGTCCTTATTGCCGGTCGGAGTCGTGATCTTCACGATACCGGAAAGGGCGTTACCGTATTCCGGGTCGAAACCGTCCTTAATGATCTGCACTTCCTGAATCGATCCCGACGCCAGCGACAGGTTGATTCCGGTTCCCGCCACGCCGCCCAGCGGATCGCCCACCGGTACACCGTCCACGATGTACGCAACTTCGCCCGCGCGACCGCCGCGGATGAACACCTGACCGGACGCGGTGGTCTGCACACCGGCCACCGACTTCAACAGGTTGTCCACCGTCTGCACCGGTCGGGTCTTAATGGACTGCGCCGTGATCGTCGACTGGTTGGACGTCTCAAACTTGTTCAGAATGTCCTGCTTGTCCGTGACTTTGATGACGTCCTTCAATTCCGTCACCGCCGTCGGCAGCGCGATCGTGACTTCCTTCGTCAGGTCGGCCGTGACCTGGACATTCTCGATTTCCATCTTCTGATAGCCGACCGCCGATATCTGCAGCGTGTACTGGCCGGGATCGACGCGAAGGATCTGGAAGTTGCCGTCCGGGTCTGTCATGGCGCCGATCGTCGTGTTGGCGACCCGCACCGATGCGCCGACAATCGGCTGTTTGTTGTCTTTGTCTGTGACTTTCCCCTTAATCTGACCCGTCGATCCCGCCAGCACCCATGTCGCCGCCATCGACACGCAGCAAAGCACGGCCACGAAACCGACAAAAAGTCTCTTAGCAGTCCCCGACATCTCTCAACCTCCTGGTAGTATTAGCAACGTGCATTCATCTCGTCCAATTATCCGAACGCAGAGGTATCAGGTCAGGTCGCGCATTACCTGTGTATCGATAGAAGAATTGAAGTGGGATCAGAACCGAGTGAGGAAATTGCGGTTTCTGTATCGTGCCACCTTCCAACCCTGCCATTCAACAGCTTACGCCGGTCAACCCAACACGCTCCGACGACCGGAATTAACACGCAAATAAGGCCGCCGAACTCGCCCAAGTCAAGGGGATTTTTCCAATCCCCTCGCTCCTCCGCTTCTCCTGTAAGACTGGCCGATGCGACTGTTCGTTTAGTGGAATTCGCGACGATCAAGCGGCGCCGACATAATCTGCGATTGACGCAATGATACCGCACTCTCCACTCGCTCTTCGCTCACTTGCCATTCCACACCAATCGTCTCCCCTATCGCCCTGAAGAAATCGCGTGCCGCAGACTTAACGTGCTCATAATCAATGGATTGGCCATCGAACAACGATCCGCTTGTGTCACCAATCCCGGGCAACGCCGAATGAGGTACCACGCCATGCGTCTTGATTGAACCGTGCTGAAGGATCGTCTCCCCGATATGTCGTTGCGCCGATGCGACTACTTTTCGGCCATCACTGACCAATTCGTAGCGCGCCGACGATGCAAAACATGGCGCGGTTTGACCCGCCACCGGCCGTCGATCGAGCGGGCTTGAACGACGCACAAATTCTGCGCCGATCCCCTGCCGGGCCAGAAAATCGGCCAAACCGTCCGCCAAAACAGCCGAGACCTTCTGGGTCGAGCCCCCTGCACTCAGCTTTCGTGTCACATCTGCGCCGAGAATCACCGCGTAAGTCAATTCGGATGGATCATGGTAAAGTGCCCTTCCCCCGGTCACTCGGCGTATCACGGCCGTCTCGCCCACTGCCTGCCAGTTCAGCGCCGTCTCGGCCCTCTGATTCAGCCCGATCGTGATACCTCCCGGCCGCCACGAATACATCCGCATGGCCACGAAACTGGCATCATGAAGCGCCTGTTCGAACAGCCACTCGTCGAAGGCCATGTTGAAATGCGGCTCGCCCCCGTGAGTGATGAAACACCGGGCCACGTGCGATAACGACATGGACGGAAGATAACGTGAAGGAAGGACTCGCGAAACGGCGAACTCAGTTGACCGCGTCGAGCCGGTTCAGATCGATATCGTACTGCTTGATCTTCAGCCGCAGGGTCGATTCCGGTATGTTTAGTTGCGCCGCCGCATGCTTCTTGACGCCGTTCTGTTCGCGCAGTGCCTGCACGATGAACTTTTTCTCCCAGAACGCGAGGTAATCATACAGCGAGTACGCCTGGCCGAACGTCACCTGCTCCTCGGTCTGGGACAGCCCGGTCACCGGCACCGCCGAAACCGAACCGGTGATCTTCCCGGCGAGGAGATCCCTGCGAATTTCATCGGAATCCCCGGCCAGCAGTACCAGCTTCTTCATCTCATTTTCGAGCTCTCGGATATTTCCCGGCCAGTCATACGCGACCAGCGCCCGCATCGTATCGGGAGTGATTCGCTTGCCGCTTTCTTCGAGGAAATGCGCCACCAGAAGCGGAATGTCTTCCTTCCGCTCGCGCAGCGGCGGCAGCTGATACGACAGCGCCGACAACCGGTAATACAGGTCCTGACGGAACAGCCCCTTGGCCATCTCCGCCTTCAAATCCTTGTTGGTCGCCGATATGATCCGGACATCCACCTTCCGCGGCACGGTCTCGCCCAGTCGCACCAGTTCCTTCTCTTCCAGAACGCGGAGCACTTTGGCCTGTATCGAGAGCGGCATGTCGGCGATTTCGTCAAGGAAGAATGTCCCGCCGTCCGCCTCCTCAAACAGTCCCGGCTTGTCGCGGTCGGCGCCCGTGAACGCACCCCGCCGATAGCCGAACAGCTCCGATTCCAGCAGCGTCTCCGGCAGCGCCGCGCAGTTCACCGAAATGAACCGCTTGTTACGACGGACCGAGTTGTAATGTATCGCCCGCGCTACGAGGTCCTTGCCCGAACCCGTCTCTCCCTCGATCGTGATCGAGATCGGCGAATCGATAACCTGACGCAACTGCGTCAGCATATCCAGCAGCTGGCTGTTGCGCGTAATGATATTCGGGAACGCCGCTTTCTGCTGCAACTGCGCCTTGAGCCGGCGATTATCCTCGACCAGCCGCATCTTCTGCAACTCGGCCGCCTTGAATGCGATCACGCCTGAGAATCCGACCGCAAAATTCAACTCGCTCTGGTTGAACGGATTCAGCATCCCATCCACCGACAGCTTGTCGGCATACAGATACCGCACGCACTGGTCCGCCATTGTGAACGGCACCACCAGCACGCTGGCGATAATGTCGGGCTGATCCGGAAACAGACCGTTGATATACGGGTCGCGACGGCAATCCAGCAGCAGCGTCGGCTTGGTCTGCGAGATCTCCTGACCCAGCAGCGCCTGGAATCCGTCGATGAATTTCTTCTGTTGCGCCGTCGTCAGCGGGAAGGTCGCCGTGACCGGGTTCACTTCAAAATCCGGAGCATAGATGATTGCGCGCGAGGCCCGCGTCTTCTTCACCAGCAGATGCAGCGTCTCATCGAGCATGCCGGTGCGGAACTCGTTGACTTCCGCCGGCGACATCATGCTGCCGAACGCACCATACTCATTATCCTCGGAAATCGACAGCGCCACCGCCTGATCGGTCAATGACTGCAGGAACTGGTGTACCGCCCGGACCTTCGGCCGCTCATCAAGCGCCGCAAACACTTTCTCGGCGCGACTGAGCTTGCGGAATCCGCGCGCCAGATCGCCCCGCTGGCAGGCCGACATGCCCGCCCGGTAGTCGGTCTCCGCCTGCCAGAACTCCAGTTTCAGTTTCTTGAATATCCGCGACGCCTCATCGAGCGCTCCCCGGATCGCTTCCAGGTCGACCGCCTCGCCCGCCGCGAGGATCTCCGCCGATACCAGCAGCGTCTGCGCAACATCATATGGGTCGCCCACCTGCCGCGCCACTTCGACCGCCCGATGAATGTTCTCCACCGCGTCGGCGTGATTGCCCCGGATCTCGAATATCCGCGCGATCACCCGGTGCGACATCGCCACCTCGGTCCGCTCCCCGAGCTGCATCGCCAGCTCCAGACCCTTCTGCGCATACCGCATGGCGTCGTCGATATTGTCCAGCGCCAGATCCGCCTCGGCAAGCCGTCGGCTCGCCTGCGACACCAGCGCCGATTCGGGCGCAATTAACCGCCCGCCCTGATATGCCTCGTAGAACAGATTCTTCGCCTTGAGTATCTCGCCCCGCTCATACGCCAGTTCGCCGGCGTACTCGAGATGAATCACCCGCTCGCGCTTCATGTCGAGCCGGGCAATAACCACCGCCGCTTTGTCCAGCAGGCGACCCGCCTGCGCGAAATCCCGCTTGCGAAGCTGCAGGTAACCCAGCGACAGGAGATTGATCGCTTCCGACTTCTCCTCGTTGTTCTCCAGATTCCACTGCAGTGCATGCTTCAGGTCCGCTTCCGCCTGCGTCCACTGGCCCGTCAGCACGCGAATTCGGCCCAGGTTACCGGTCAACCGGGCCACTTTGCGAGGGTTGCCGCTCTCTATCCCGAGCGCCTCCTCGAGGTGTGCGGCAGATGCCGCAAAGTCGTTGCGGGCAAACATAATCCACGCCAGCTCATTCAACGCGTTGGCCTGGCCGTCCGTGTCACTCGCCCGACGATACGTCGAGAGCGCATCCCGCGCCCGTATCTCAGCGTTACGAAAATCACCCAATCCCGAATAGGCCTGCGACAGGACCCACTGAAGATGGCCGAATCGACGGTTCTCCGACGAATCAGCCAGAAGTTTGTACGCGCGTAAGCCGAGTTCTATGATGGAACGGTAATTTGCCGACGGCAGGAGACTCTCAGCGCGAAGCGAGAGATAAATCCCCAGGTTCAGGGCCTCCGCCCCGAAATCCTCCTCCGATAACGATTCAATTTCTTTGGCTGCCGCACCGTACTTGTGCTGGCGCAGCAACTCCTCGATTGCGAGAAGTCGGTTGTCGACGACCATCTGGTGTGAGGAAGAACCCATGATCTCGCTCTGCTACTGGTTTAACTACAGTCTGCTGCTCGTTACAGCTCTCATGCTCAATAACTATTAATTCCGTTCCACTCTTCTCTGATCTCTCCTGAGTTCGCGCTGGTTTGGCGTCTCGACCGTGTGACGCGTGAACCAGTATGACACCTGGATCACAAACCGCCATTGCCACGGCACGCCCGACATACTGGTGCTCGGCACACTCGCACTGCACGTGCCCGGATTCGGAGCCCGAAGTTCGGTTGAATCCACCGGGGTGGTGCTGCCACTTGTGCCCGGAGAATTGTCCCTGTCCCATGGGTGTTCACCAGCTATTAACGAGGAAGAGAGCAAGCAGAGAAGCAGCGAAACTACCATCAAGGGTATCCTTGACAACATCACGTCTCGCATTGGCTTACCTCCATTTAACGGTCAAGCTTTCTGCGCCGGCCTGCCTTCCCTCTCACCCCCGGATAACCATCCGACCGGCTTCGCACTTTTTGCCACTATTAGAATAGCTCCGCCGTATGCCTATGTCAAGCAATTAATTGAGCGGCGCAGAAACTGCGCTACAATCGAAGCCGACGGGCCAGCCACGACTTCCGTATTCCGACCGCACGGCTCGGACAAATCTCGTGGCAGCACCAGCAGTTGATGCACAACTCCTCCTTCACCCGCGGCGTCCCGCCCGGTTCATCCACGATCATCGCCCCGGTCGGGCATGCTTCGACACAACTCTGACACTGCGTGCATGCGGCCGCGTCGATTGCGGGCAACTGCCAGACAAGCCGGCTCACCAGATCATAGCCGAATCGCGGAATCAGTTCCATTCCTTTGTTCGAGGTCAGCTTGAAATCAGCCACTCGCATTGCCGCGATCTTCTCCCCCGCTGTCGTTATTTGCAGCAGACGACTTTCCCCCAATCCCCTCTCCGCGGCCAGCCGTGTCGTGTGAACGCGGTCCGGCGACAATCCCATGATCGCCGACAACACCGTATCCAGTGCGACCGCATCCGTTGATGCCGCCAGCAGTCCGACCGGTCGCGGCTCGCCCGACGACGGCCCGTCTCCTTCCATCGCCACAACGGCGTCGACTATCGTCAGCGCCGGTCGCACCGCACTGAAGATATCAACCAGCACCTTCGCAAACAGCTTCGGCTTGGGCGCTTCCTTGTGGTATCTTCCTTTGCGAAATCCGGGTACGCAGCCGAAGGTGTTCTTGATTCCCCCTGTCATCAGAGTGAGCACGTGCGTCTTCAGCTTCGGCACGCTGACCACGAGATCCGCCTCCAGCACCGGCTTGGCAATGTAATACTCCTCCCCGTCCACCACGACCGGGCGCGAGCCGGACATTTCGAAATTGACCAGCTCAAACCCGTCCCTCCGGGCGATTGCCGTCAATCCACAGTTGTTCCACAGCCGGTCTATCCCTTTCTCGGCCCCGGCCGGTGAATCACCGATTGTGACTTTCCCGCCGAGCACCTGCACGGCGCGTCCGATCGCCGCGATCACTTCCGGATGGGTCGTGATTGCCCGCTCCGGCGCTTTGGCCGATAGAAGGTTCGGCTTGAGCAGCACCCGCATCCCCGGCCGCACGAACTGTCCCAGTCCACCCAGGTGCCCGACAACCTGCGAGATCGATCGGTCGAGTACTCCCCGGTCGTACGATTCAGCTTTGACGAGAGCGACTGTGGGGGTCGGCTTGGTGGCGTTCACCCGGCTTTAATACTACGGGTGCCCGGCATTGGCAAGCGGATTTCCGCCGAGGTGCGACTGAGGTCGGGAATGGTAATGGGCGAACGACGACTCAACTCGGCTTGAGGGCCTTCCTCGTCACCCGCACCTTTTTCAGCCGCTGCCCATCCACCCGCACGACTTCGAACTCGAAATCGTGCCAGCGAATCAGCGCGCCCGCTTTCGGCACGGCGCCTGCGAGGAAATACAGCAGGCCGCCGACCGTATCGAAATCCCCCGTCTCGTAGTCGATATCCATCTTGTCCTGGAATTCATCCACCAGCAGCCCGGCATCCACCAGATACCGCCCGTCTCCCAGGTCCATGAACGGCGCCTCTTCGGTGTCGTGTTCGTCCTGGATTTCCCCGACTATCTGCTCGAGAATATCTTCAAGCGTTACCAGGCCCGACACGCCGCCGTATTCGTCTATCGCTACCGCTATATGCAGCTTGGTCGACTTGAACTCGCGAAGCAGGTCGCCGATTACTTTGGTCTCGGGAACGAAATATGCCTTGCGAAGGTACTTGCCGATCTGGAATTCCTCTCCCGGCTGCGGCAGGTTGGTGAACAGGTCCTTGACATAGAGCACCCCCGCGATCCGGTCCATGGTCTCTTCGTACACCGGATACCGCGAGTAACCGTCCCGGCGGATCAGATCCTGAATCTCGCGGAAGCTCATCGACCGCTCAATTCCCACGATCGCCACGCGCGGCACCATGATCTCCCGTACCACTGTCCGGTCGAGCTGGAAGATCTGCCCGATCATCTCCTTCTCGTCCTCTTCCACCAGTGTCTCCCCGATCCCCGCTTCGTCCGCCAGCGATTCGATCGCCCGCTCGACGATCTCTTCTTTCTCCTCTTCGGTCGGCAGGTCTTCCGGGCGGTTGCGCTTCAGCGCGCCCCGGTACAAGCCGACCACGGGGAAGAACAGGATGTATATCGATGACACCATCCAGAGATAGCGCGGGAAGGTCGAATCGATTACGTGCCGCGACGATCGCCGCGGCAGGTATTCCACCAGCCAGAGATACAACGACCAGACGATCAGAAACCCGAGCGGGTAAAGGTAGGTTGGGGGCATCTCTACCGAGGCCGAGATGGAACGGATACACAGAATCGCCATGACCGTCACGAGAATCAGCGTGAACGACTTGTAGACCGTCGCAATCTGGACCAGCGCTCTCGGATCGCCGGCCAGTTTCAGCACGATTTTGCGCCGCGACGGCGACAGGTGCGGCATCAGCGTATCGATCTCTTCCGGATCGATATAGATCGCCAGCGAATACAATGACACGACGTAGGCCGATAGATACGACCCCATCGCCACGAATATGTACAACAGCCAGCTCATATTCTCAACTGTGCCTCACGTGATCGAGACAGCCCTGCTCGATCGTCCGCATTTTCTCCGCATCCGCCGGCTTCTTGTGATCGTATCCGAACAGATGAAGCAGTCCGTGACACGCCAGCCGCAGATACTCCTCGATTATCGTCACGCCGTACTCCTTCGCCTGCCGCCTGGCCGTATCGCACGAAATATATACTTCGCCGAACACATGGTCACTCATTTCCGGGCGGTCAAGGTTGAACGACAGGACGTCGGTCGGGCGGTTCATTTTCCGGTGCTTCTTGTTCAGGCGTCGCATCCGGTTGTCGTTCACGAAAATGATATTCACCGTCGCCTGCCATTTCGTATCCGCCTCGCTCCGCGCCACGATGTCGAACAATTCGCGGATCAGTTTGCCCGGCAGGCGGTTCTTGGTGTCGTTCAGGATTTCCAATTTCACGACCTCCGCTACTCCTTGCGCGGGTAATCGACCCGGCGGTGAAACGCCCCGATCAGTATCTGCGCAAACGCTTCCCTGATCTTGGCCAGATCGCGAAGTGTCAGCGGGCACTCATCCAGCTCGCCCGACTGGAACCGGTCGTTGATAATCCGCTGGATCAGCGCGTAAATCCGCGCCGGCTTCGGGTCGTCGAGCGTCCGGCTCGCCGCCTCGACTGCATCCGCCAGCATCGCGATTCCCGTCTCCCGCACCTGTGGCTTCGGGCCGGGATACCGGAACTTGTCGACATCCACTTCCTCGTTCTCTTCCGCCGCCTGCTCCTTGGCCTTGTTGTAGAAGTAGGTCATCACCATTGTGCCGTGGTGCTCTTCGATGAAATTCAGCACGTCGTCCGGCACATCCGCCTCTTCCCCGATCGCCCGCCCTCTCTTCACGTGGGCGGCGAGAATGAGCGACGACATCGTCGGCGCCAGTTGCTCGTGTCGCGAATGGACCCCGAGCTGATTTTCGATGAAATACTCCGGTACCTCAATCTTGCCGATATCGTGATAATAGCACCCCACCCGCGCCAGCAGCGCGTTCGCCCCGATCGCCTCCGCCGCGGCTTCACTCAGGTTGCCGACACTGATCGAGTGGTGATAGGTCCCCGGCGCCTCGAGCGCCAGCCGCTTGAGCACCGGATGATTCAGGTCCGAAAGCTCCAGCAGCGTGATATCCGTGGTGATCGAAAACATCGATTCAAAGAACGGCAGGATACCGATCACCAGCAGACAGGAAATCATCCCCGTGAACATGCCGTACAGCGCCAGTATGCCGATATCCGCCGGCGGGCTGAGCTTGAGGTTCTCGACCAGGAATATGAGCACGGCGTACGTCAGCATCACCGAGCCCATAATCCGGTAGAAGTGCGAGCGTTTCTGCACCTGCCGCGACACCAGGCACGCCACCGTCCCGACCGATATCGTCATCAGCACCAGTGAGAAATCGAACCGGTGCATGATTCCCAGCAGCAGCGCTTCCACCACCGTCGCAATAATCCCGACCTCCGCATCGAACAGCACCGTCACCATGATCGGCAGCACCGCAATCGGGTACAGATACATTGACTGCTCCACCGGCACCATCTCCGCCACCCGCACCAGAATCAGTTGCAGCACGAACACCAGAAACAGCGCCACCAGCCGCGGATTGGAGCGATAGATATCGCGCCGGAAGAAGAACAGGAACAGGTACAGCGTGGAGAATACCAGGAGCACCAGAAACATTCGCGCCAGCACCGGCAGCAGTAAACTCCAGACCCCTTTGGCCGCCGCCTGGGTCCTGAGAATCCGCGCCATCTCGGTCAGAATTTCCTCTTCGCGATCCCCTACCTTCCGCCCGGCCCGGACGATGATATCGTTAGTCTCGATCGTCTCCTTGGCCGCGGAAATCTGCGCCTCCTGGTTGCGCACCCGGCGATTGTATTCGGTCACATCCGCGAACAGCGTCGGCTGCAGGAAATGCCGCCCGATCAGATAGTAATATTCGACATCGAGCGAATCCGAGGCCGCCATCCGGTTCAGCGCCGTCAACAGGTGCGCGTTCGCCATCGCCAGATCCAGCACCCGTTGCCGTTCGTACACGTTCTCGGCGTCGCCGCGCCTGATCGACACCATCGACGGCCCCGTTTCCGGGATCGCGCCGAGATCGGCTATCACCCCCACGTTGTATATCTCGTCGTCGTATATCCGTTCCAGTCGCCGCTGCAGGAGCACCAGGTTGACATCCGGTTGCAGCGATCGTGCCACCGCTGTCTGGCTCATGAGCGGAAATCGCTCCGACACCAGGATCACTTTGGCCGCCGAATCGAGCGTGCTGTGATTCCCCTGCAGCGTGCGCAGCGAATCCACCAGCGCCACGTACGACTCCAGCCCGGTGTAGACACTCCGCACGATCGCCGTGTCGCAACGCAGCACGAACGGCACTGTCAGCCGGCGCGTCTGCTGTTCCTGCTCCAGTTCCTTTTCGGATTTGAGAATTGTGATCGGGAACGGCGCCACGATATCCCGCTGCGCGATATCCCCCTTGCGCGGCATATCGAGCGGGTTGTAGAGATCCTCGCCCGGATAAAAGAGCGCGATCAGCGCCGAGCCGATCAGGAGGATAATCACCTTCCTGATCCGCGAATGCACCGTCGGCACCGGCAGCGTGCGCGTGTCCGCCTGCACCCGAAGCCGCTTCTTGATTCGGCGCTTCAGTCTGAGTAAAAATGCAAACATACGGCGATCTTCCGTTATCGCCAGCTACTCCCGGTGTTTTCCGCCCTCGTGTCGCTCGTACGCCTTGATGATGCTCTGCACGAGCCGGTGGCGGATCACATCTTTCTCCGTCAGGTAGATGAACTCGATTCCTTCAATCCCTTTAAGAATCTTCTGAGCCCGCACCAGTCCCGACACCTGGTGTTCCGGCAAATCTATCTGCGTGATATCGCCGGTTATGACCGCTTTCGACTTCTCTCCGATACGCGTCAAAAACATCTTCATCTGCGCGTTGGTCGTGTTCTGCGCTTCATCCAGCACCACGAACGCTTCGTTGAGCGTCCGTCCGCGCATGAACGCCAGCGGCGCAATCTCGATTATCCCCATCTCCAGCAGTTTCCGAATCTTGTCCGGTTGCAGCATATCGTACAGCGCGTCATACACCGGCCTCAGATACGGATCGACTTTCGCCCTGATATCCCCCGGCAAAAACCCCAGCGATTCCCCCGCCTCCACCGCCGGCCGGCAAAACACAATCCGCGTGACCCGGTTCGCCTTCAACTCTGCGACCGCCATCGCCACCGCCAGATACGTTTTTCCCGTCCCCGCCGGACCGATCGAAAACACCATGTCGTTCTTCGCCACCGCATCGACATACCGCGTTTGCCCGACCGTCTTGGGCTTGATCACTTTCTTGAGCGAACTCGTCAGCAGCGCTTCGGTGGAAATTTCCGTCGCCGGCCCCTGACCGTTCTCTTTCACCATCGCGATCGCGTAGGTCAGATACTGATCGGTGATATAATCCCCGTGTTTCAGCCGCGTCACCAGGTCGCCGAACAGCCGGAGCACCTGCTCGACATCCGTCCCGCTTCCCTCGATCACGAGCTTGTCCCCGCGCGCGACTATCTTGCAGAAAAACCGCGATTCAATCTGATGCAGAAACGCGTCGTTCTGCCCGAACAGCAACCGCTGATCGACCCCCTCCACACTGAACGTCTTCTGCCGCGTCTCTTCCACGTGATTATTCATTCCGCCAATTCTTCTCCATCCACCATCGCCGCTACCTCGTCATTGCGAGGAGTCCCGCTGTCCCGAGCGAAGTCGAGGGATGCGGGACGACAAAGCAATCTCAGTTCCTTCTCTCGTCATTGCGAGCCCGCTTCGGGCGTCGCAATCGGTCAACCCATGACCGCACAAATTCATCATCGGGTCACTGACCCTTCACAATAATCCCCAGCTCCGCCAGCTGCTCCGGCTCGATCGGCGTCGGCGCCCCATCCATTAACGACTGCGCATTCGTCGTCTTCGGAAACGCAATGACATCTCTTATCGACTCCGACCCGGTCATCAGCGTCACCAATCTATCCAGCCCCGGCGCAATCCCTGCATGCGGCGGCGCGCCGTATTCGAGCGCCCGCAGCAGAAACCCAAACATCCGCTCCGCCCGCTCCGCGTTAATCCCGAGTATCTGTAAAACCTTTTCCTGCAAATCCCGGCGGTTGATTCGCTGCCCGCCCGACGCTATCTCCCATCCGTTGACCACGAGATCGTACTGCAGCGCCCGCGCCTTGCGCCACGGATGACCCAGATCGCTGTACGGCAGTTTCGACGTAAACCCTTCATCAATCAGATGCAAATCTTCGAACATCGGATGCGACACGATATTGTGCATCGCGTCCATCCGCTTGTGCTCTTCGTTATACTCGAACAGCGGAAACGCCGTCACCCAGAGGAACTTGTACGTCCCCTGCTTCGCCAGCTTGTGTTCTCGCCCGAGCTGCAGCCGGAGTTGCCCGAGTATCGCTTCCGCTTTCATTCTCGGCCCGGAGATGATAAACAGCGCGTCCCCTTTGTGCGCCCCGGCCTTCTCGCACAGCTTATTCTTGAGTTCTTCGCCGATAAACTTCAGAATCGGTGACTTATCTTCTGCTTCGGTGCGCAGCACATACGCCAGTCCACCCGCGCCGAGCGATTTTGCCTTCTCCGTCAACTCATCGATCTGCTTGCGCGAATAATTCCCGCCACCCTTGAGCACAATCCCCTTCACCACGCCGCCGGATCCGACCGTATCGGTGAACACTTTGAATCCGCACCCCTGCACGAGAGCAGAAAAATCGACTATTTCCATCCCGAACCGCATATCCGGCTTGTCGATTCCGAACCGATCCATCACCTCCGCAAACGTGCACCGCGCGAATGGCGTCTCGATTTCGATATTGAGCACCGTCTTGAAAATGTGCTTCATCATCCCTTCGCACACTGCGAACACGTCGTCCGGCGTGACATATGACATCTCCATATCGATCTGCGTGTGTTCCGGCTGACGGTCGGC